>CALQGY020000030.1 GCA_943330235.2 Candidatus Kuenenia stuttgartensis | reverse complement strand
GCATGGCATGCGCTTGAGCGGCATGTCGCCCGACGGATCGCTCGTCGAGATGATTGAATTGCCGTCGCATCCGTGGTTCATCGGCTGTCAGTTCCATCCGGAACTGCAATCGCGTCCGCTCCGGCCGCATCCACTCTTCGCGGGTTTCGTCGCGGCCGCCGAACAGCACCACGTCGCACGCGCGGTAGGATCAGTCGAGGCCGCGCACTGACGTGACTGCTCCGTCCAACGCTGCCGCGCCAACGAACGCTTCACGTTTCCCCAGTGATCAACTCTTCCTGATCGCGGGGCCGTGCCAACTCGAAGACGACACGCTCAACTTGCGCGTCGGTGAGGCGCTGGCGCGTCTCGCCGAGCAGGTGCCCGGCGGGATCATCTTCAAGGCGAGTTTCGACAAGGCCAACCGTTCGAATGTCGATGGCGTCCGAGGGCCGGGCCTTGAGGCGGGCTTGCGTGCGCTTGATCGCGTGCGCGCGGCAACGGGTTTGCCCATTCTGACCGATGTACATGACGCCTTGCAGTGTGCGCCGGCCGCTGAGGTAGTGGACGTCCTGCAGATTCCGGCGTTCCTGTGCCGTCAGACCGACCTGCTCGTTGCGGCAGGTGCGACCGGTAAGCCGGTCAACGTGAAGAAAGGGCAGTGGATGCACCCTGAAGGAATGCGGGGGGCCATTCGCAAGGTGGAAGCCGGCGCGAACCTCGCCGGGCGCGCCGTCGGTGAGTTGGCGGTCACCGAACGGGGCACATTTTTCGGCTACGGCGATCTGGTGGTGGACATGCGGTCATTCGCGCGACTCCGCGAGAGCTGTGAGGTCCCGGCCATCTTCGACGGCACGCATAGCGTGCAACGCCCCGGACTCGGTGCTGGCGGGACGAGCGGCGGCGCACGGGAATACATCCCGTCACTGGTGCTCGCCGCTATCGCCTCCGGCGCGCAGGGGCTGTTCCTTGAGACGCACCCCGATCCGGATCGCGCTCCAAGCGATGGTCCCAATATGCTGCCCCTCAATGCGCTGGCCGACCTCATGGCACGCGCCGTTGATATCTGGGATCGCGTGCGTCGGTGAGCAACGCCAGCATGGATGACACGTTGCCACCGCTGACGGTCACGGCCCCGCGCATCGCGCCGGATCTCGCGCGGCGCATTCGCGTGGTCGGTCTCGATGTGGACGGCGTCCTCACCGATGGCGGCGTGTACATCGGCGCCACGCGTTCGGCGGTCGAACCCGCCACGCCGTTTGAGCTCAAGCGCTATGACATTCAGGACGGCCTCGGGATTCAACTGCTGCGGAAGGCTGGAATTCAGCTCGTAATCATCACCGGTCGCGTCTCCGACAGTGTCGCCATTCGGGCGAAAGAGCTCGGCATTACGGCGGTCGTTCAAGACCCACACGCGCGCAAGCTGCCGGCACTGCGTCGCGTACTCGCTGACATGGGCTGCTCGCTCGACGAGTGTGCGTTTGTTGGTGACGACCTCCCGGACTTGGCGGTGCTCCGCGCCGTGGGACTGCCCGTTGCGGTCGGCAATGCGGTCGCCGAGGTGCGTCGCACGGCGGTGTTGCAATTAGCCGCGCGTGGCGGGTTTGGCGCGGTCCGGGAATTCGCCGAGGCGCTCCTGAGCGCACGCGGTGAATGGATCGATCTCGTCGAAGCGTATGTCGCCGAACGAAGTCACGATGTCGCGGACCCTGCGGAGACCCCGTCATGACGCCCGAAGCCGAGATTATCGCGCGCGGGCAGCGCGTGCTGGAACTTGAGGCGACGGCGTTGATGGCGTCGCGCGCAAACCTTGATTCGGCCTTCGTCAACGCCGTGCGTCTGCTCGCGGCGTGCCGCGGTCGCATCATCGTCGCGGGCGTCGGGAAGTCGGGACTCGTAGGCCGGAAGATGGCGGCGACGTTCACCTCCACCGGCACGCCCGCCATGTTCCTCCACCCCGTGGAGAGCGTGCACGGCGATCTCGGCATCGTCGGCACCGATGACGTGGCGATCCTCATCTCCAAGAGTGGCGAGAGCGACGAACTGCTCGGGCTCATCGACGCGCTCGCCCGAATCGGCGTGCACATGATCGCCATGACCTCCGAACCGTCGTCGAGGCTTGGACGCGCCGCCGAGGTCACCCTTGATCTCGGTGTGCGGGAAGAGGCCTGTCCGCATGACCTGGCGCCCACCACCAGCACGACCGTTACGCTGGCCCTCGGTGACGCACTGGCGGTGGCACTGCTGCAGGAAAAGGGATTTCAGAAGGAAGATTTTGCGCGCCTGCATCCGGGCGGCGCGTTGGGCCGCCGGCTCCTCACGCGCGTCCGCGATGTGATGGAGACCGAGCGGCTGCCCATCCTGACACGTGCCGCCACGATGCGGGAAGCGGTGGTGTTGCTGGCGGAACGCCGCGGACTCGCCATCGTTGTGGAACAGTCCCGCGTCACCGGGGTCGTCACGGCAGGCGATCTCACGCGACTGCTGGAGCGGGAGCAGGAGGTCTTGAGCGTGCCGGTGGAACAGGTGATGAGCACCACGCCACGCTTGGCGCATGATCATGAATTGGGGAGTGCCGTCGTGCATCGCATGGAAACGCACGGCATTATGGCAATGCCGGTCATCAACGAGTCGCATGAGCTAGTGGGCGTCGTGCATCTCCACGATCTGCTGCGCGCGGGCGCCGCATGACCCGCCGCGCACGTCGTCGTACGTCGTGGGGCCGCACGGTCCGCGCCGCTCTGGGCGTCGCCGTGGGGCTTTTTGTCGTCGGCGCGGCGAAGTGCCCGGCGAAAAAGGCTGCGGTGAAGCGTGCCGTCGCGAAGACGTCGGCCATCCCCGACTCCGCCGACCAGGTGATCTTCGGCTTGCGCACCGTCCTCACCGACCAGAGCGTCGCCAAAGGACTGCTGCTCAGCGACACCGCGTTTGTGTACGACGATGGCACGCGTCTCGAACTGCGACGGGTCAACGTGACGTTCTACACGTCGCAGGGGATCAAGGACGGCGTGATGACCTCAAAACGCGGCGTGTACAACACACGCTTGGCGCGACTCGAGGCCAGTGGTGATGTCGTCGTCACCCGAGACGACGGCAAGCAACTGTCCTCGCAGCAATTGGTGTATGATCAAGCGCGAAACCAGGTCTTCACCGACAGCGCGTTCGTCCTCAATGAGCCGAAGCGTCAACTGAGCGGCATCGGATTCGAGTCCGACCCGCGATTGACCAACTTTCGCTGCCTGCGCGCCTGCAAGGGCGTCGCGCCTGTGCAAATCCCGCGGAAGTAGCCCGTCATGAAGAGCCTCCGCTGGCGACTCCTGTGGGTGGTGGTGCCAACCGTGCTGGCCGGCTGCTTCGGTCGCGGCCGTGGGCCCAAGCCCGCGCGCGCGCCGTCTCGGTCGGATAGCGCGGCGGCCGCCGCCACGCCCACGTCCACGCCGACTGCAGCACGCGATAGTACCGCGCCCGATAGCGCCGCCAAGGCGGGCCGGGACACGATCGCCGCCCGGGACAGCGCGAAGCTCGCCGTCGCGAAGAAGGACAGCCTCGCCAAAAAGGGCGCGAAGAAGGCCGCGACGCCCGCCAAGCAGTGCGTCTTGGACTTCAGCGAGTCCCCGCCGGAAACGCGATTGCGGTACCAGCGCCTGCAGGACAGTTCGGGGCTGACGTTTATCGGTGGCGGCTTCGTCGGGCACTGCCAGGGCGACAAGAACGAGATCAAGGCGGATAGCGCGGAGCACTACGAATCATCCGGCGTGCTCAACCTCTTCGGCAATGTCAGTTATCTCGAGCCCAAGCGCATGCGCGTTGAGGCGCAGCACGCGACGTACTTCACGAAGGAAGAACGACTCTTCGCCGACGGCAATGTCGTCGCGACGCAGTTGAGTTCCGGCAGCACGTTTCGCGGTAAGAGCATCGAATATCTGCGACCGCTCGCCGGCTCGCGGCCGTCGTCGCGTCTAATCGCGCCCAATCGCCCGACGTTGCAGATGTTCGAGAAGGACAGCACGGGAAAGCCAGGGCCGCCGGTGACCGTCGTCGCCAACACCATGGTCGACGAAGCCGACACTCTCTTATTTGCCTGGGGCGATGTGCAAATCGATCGCGCTGCGCTGCACGGCGAATCTGACTCGGCCAGCTTCGACAAGATCACCGAGCGGGCGCGCTTAATTCGTGGCGCCAGTATTGCCAATCGCGAGAAGGACAAGCCGTTCCGTCTCTTCGGCGACACCGTCGATATTTTCAGCAAGGACCGGAAGGTCGAGCGCGTCGTGGCACTGCATAACGGTAATGCGTCAAGTAACGACGTCGTGATGCAGGCCGAGCGCATCGATCTCCGCTTCACTGATCAGGAACTCGATCGGGCCTACGCCTCCGGAAAGGGGCGGGCCAAAGCGACCACCGCGTCTCAATTATTGGTCGCAGATTCCCTCGTCATTCGGATGCCGGACCAGAAGGTGCGAGAAGTGCGGGCCATTGGGTCCGCGGTCGCCACCGGGACACCTGATACGCTCCAGATCAAGTCCGATGATCGGGACCTCCTGCGAGGTGACACGATCACGGCCTGGTTCGACTCAACCCAAGTCGCGGGTGACACCACCCAGCGCACGGAAATGAAGGAGGTTCACGCCGTCGGGAGCGCGAGTTCGCTCTTCCAGATCGCCTCCAAGCAGGGACCAACCTTCCCGGCGTCGCTGAACTACGTGCGTGGCAAAATCATCCACGTCCTGTTCGATAGCGGTCAAGTCCGTCTGGTCACGGTAGATTCCGCCGCCACGGGACTGTATCAAGAACCGGCCGTCGACAGTCTATCCGACAGCACCAAGGCCAAACCCGGGGCGGCCGCCCGTCGAAAGGTCCCGCCGACGCCGAGTAGCCCTCGGCCACCCGCCGAATTGCCACTGAGCAGTCCACTGGATATCCCTGACGTGCGTCGCCGATCATGACTGAGCAAGCTCACTCTGAGTCCACGCTGCCCGATCCCGCATCGGCGGTGTTCGCGCGGCTGGCCGAGCGCGATCGGAACTTGGCGCTCGCGCTGGGCGCCCTGATCGAAGTCGCCGACGTGTCGGGGGCTGCACCTCTGCACGGTGTCACCTCGCGGTTCCGCGACGCGCTGCTCGACGTGCTGGAGCGCGAGGGACGCAGCCGGGATGAGGAGGCCAGCAGGCTGACCATCGAGGCGGTCCGAAACTACCTCATGGGATCCCTGTTGCCGCGGCTGGCCACGGAGCGCGTCGTCGTGCTACCCATCGGTGGACTATCCAATCCCGAGGCGCAGGTGAGCGTGGCCTCGCTGCTCTGGGCCGAAATCTCCGCCAGAAAATCGGAGGTCGGGCAGCAGTTGCGCGACACCGGCGAACATCAGTCCACCAAGTGGTTGACGCCGCCCTACGTCTCGGCCGTGTCGGCGACCCCGTCCGTGCTGGCCGCCGAAGGCTTGGTGAAGGTGTATCGCGGCCGTCGGGTGGTGAACGACGTCGCCCTCCGCGTCGCGCAGGGCGAGATCGTCGGATTGCTCGGGCCCAACGGCGCCGGCAAAACCACGACCTTCTACATGCTCGTCGGATTGATTGCCCCGCAGGCCGGCGAGATCACCCTCGAAGGCAAGAACATCACGGGCATGCCGATGTATCAGCGTGCGCGACAGGGCATTGGCTACCTCTCGCAGGAACCGTCGATCTTTCGCAAGCTGACGGTTGAACAGAACATCCTCGCGATTCTAGAAACGCTGCCGCTCTCCTCGGCCGACCGCAAGGCGCGTCTGGAGACCCTGCTCGATGAGCTGGATATCAAGCATCTCCGGCACAGCAAGGCCTATCAGCTGTCGGGTGGTGAGCGGCGGCGCTTGGAGATCACCCGCGCCTTGGTCACCCAGCCCAAGTTCATGATGCTCGACGAGCCCTTCGCGGGCGTCGATCCAATCGCGGTGCACGACATCCAGACCATCGTCGCGAATCTGCGCTATCGTGGGATCGGCGTGCTGATCTCCGATCACAATGTCGAACAGACGTTGGACATCGTCGATCGCGCGTACATCATGTTTGAAGGACAAGTAAAGGTTTCCGGGACGGTCCGCGAACTCGTCTTCGACGATACCGTGGCGGAGATCTATCTCGGGCCGACGCTGACCGCACGCCTGCGCGCGCGCTTCGCCGACGCTGATGAGGGGGTGCTGAGCCGATGAGACCAGGTCTTCAGCAAAGTCAGGGACTCCGTCAGGAGCTCAAGATCAATCCACGCCTGTATCAGGCGATGGATCTGCTCTACATGCCGTTACTCGACCTGCAGCAGCACTTGAAGCAGGAACTCTTGACGAACCCGTTCCTGGAACTGGTTGAGCCTGAGGATGAAGACGGCGATTCAGACTCCGATACGGACGTCGACGGCGACGAGCGCACGGAAGCGACCGATCTCTCCGAGCCGGAAGTGGCTCCCGAGTCCGAACCGGAGAAGACCGGCGACGACGAGGTCGACTGGGAGGCGGTACTCCTCGACGGCTTCGAAACCGGTGGCCAGCGCGAGGAGCACGAGCAGCGCGAGTGGTACGAACCGGTCATGGTGGAGACGCGCCATCTCAGCGACCATCTGACCGAGCAGTTGGCGATGATCGACCTGTCGCCTAGGCAAGCGTTCCTCGCCGATGAATTCGTCGGCAACCTGTCAGACGACGGCTACCTCGCCTGCACCCTGGCGGAGATCCGCGACGGCGCCAACGACGTCATCGTCCGTGAAGCCGAGGAGCGCGAGCACGACGTCGCGCCGTTCACTGATGTCGAAGTGCAGGAGATGCTGCGCATCATTCAGGATCTCGATCCGCCGGGCGTCGGCGCGCGCGATCTCCGCGAATGCCTGCTGCTGCAGCTCCGGGCCGATGGACATGCCGGCACACTGGCCTATCGGCTCGTGGATGAAGCCTTCGAAGAGCTGATCGGCCACCGCTGGAGCGAGCTCTCGAAGCGCTTTGGCCTCAGTGCCCAAGACGTGCAGGGCGCCGCCGATGCCGTCGCAAAGCTTGATCCGAAACCGGGTCTCAGATTCAGCTCAGGCGATGACAACTACATCATCCCCGATCTCGTGGTCGAGAAGATCGACGGCGTCTATCACATCTTCCTGAACGACGGCAACCTCCCGCGGCTCAAACTGTCGCGCGCCTATCAGGACATCGCCCGCGACAAAAAGCAGTTCGACACCGAGAGCAAAGACTTTATCGCGAGCAAGCTGAACTCGGCGAACTGGATGATCCAAGCCATCGAGCAGCGCCGCCAGACGATGCTCAAAGTCATGCACTACATCGTCGACCGGCAGCGCGACTTCTTCGAGCGCGGCGTGCAGGGCCTCAAGCCTCTCACCCTGCGCGAAGTCGCGGAATCGGTGGGCATGCACGAATCCACCGTCAGTCGTGTCACCAACGAGAAGTTCGTCCAAACGCCACGCGGTGTCCTACCGCTGAAATTTTTCTTCTCGTCCGCGCTCTCGACTTCCGATGGCGATGATGTCTCTGCCCGCGGCATCAAGGACCAGATCGAGAAGCTGGTCGCCGGCGAAGACACGAAAAACCCGCTTACCGATCAGGCGATCGTGGAAATCCTCCAGCAGACCGGCGTCCAGATCGCACGTCGGACGGTCGCCAAGTATCGCGACCAACTCGGCGTGCTGCCGGCGCGCATGCGCAAGCGCGTCTGACCCGGGACGACCTGTGACCGCTCCTGTTTCCGGCGCCGTTTCGGCGCGCGAGGCCGCTGCCGCGCCAACCGCTGTCATCGATGTCAGTGTCCTCGTCCCGGCGAAGGATGAAGCCGGCAATCTCGCGCTCTTTTTGGAGCTGTGCCGAGAGACCTTCGCCGTACAGACTGAGCGATATGAAGTCATCGTCATCGATGACGGCTCGCGCGACGAGAGTTGGGCGCTGCTGCAATCGCTCATGCCGCAGTACCCGTTTCTGCGTCCCGTGCGCCATCGTACGCAGCGCGGCATCGCCGAAGCGCTGCGCACCGGCTATCTGAACGCGCGCGGCGACATTCTCGTATTTTATCCGGCCGATCTGCAGTTCAAGCCCGAGGACATCCCCCGGCTCGTCGCGCCCATCATGGCCGGCGAATCGGACATGGTGACCGGCTTCAAGCAGGGCAAGTATGAGAAGGCCTTTGTCTCACGCATCTACAACGGCCTCAGTCGTACGCTGTTCGAGATCCCGGTGCGCGATCTCAACAACGTGAAGGCCTATCGACGCGAGATCATGGCCGCACTCCCCATGCGCCCGGATTTCCATCGCTACATGATCGTGTTGGCCGCGGCACAGGGCTTCACCGTCACGGAAGTGCCGGTCCCCCTTTATGCACGGCATTCCGGACGCTCCAAATTCGGGTTCTCGCGCATCCCGGTGGGCGTGCTCGATATGCTCGCCGTGTGGTTCGAACTCCGATTCGGGCAAAAGCCGCTCTTGGCCTTCGGCATGCTCGGTGCGGCGCTCTTCGCCGTTGGCGTCCTGTCAGGACTCTCCGCGTTGGGTTGGCTGCTCGCATCCGGGCAGGGACAACGCTGGGTCTGGACACTGATTCAGACTTGTCTGGTTCTTGGATCCATCTTCTTCGCCACCGGCCTGCTCGGAGAGCAGATCGCGCAGCAACGTGCGGAATTGCGCGAACTCCGGCGGGAGCTTGATGCCGATGCACGTCGCCGAGAACTGGCGGCGCGCCCTGCGTCGGTGAATTCCGACTCGGCGACGTCCGGCTCGGCGACGTCCGGCTCGGCGACGTCCGGCTCGGCCTGACGCGACGCCATTCGCGTGCGCGTTCTCTTCGTCACACACAACGTCCCGCGCGTCGCCAATGACGCGGCGGGATCGTTCATCTTGCGACTCGCGGTGGCGCTGCAAGGTGCCGGCGCGCGCGTGGAGATCATCGCGCCTGGCGCTCCGGGGCTCGGCGCCATTGGTACGATCGAAGGCGTCCCCATTCACAGAATCCGGTACGCCAACGACGCCGCCATGACACTGGCCTACACCGGAACCATGGTCGAGCAAGTCCGGCGCTCGTGGCGCGCGCGGTTTGCCCTCCTGGGGATGCTGCGCACGTTACGACGGGCCGTTCGCGCGCAGGTCGCGAATGCCGCGCAGGCGGGCGACCCGTTCGACGTCGTGCACGCGCATTGGTGGTTTCCCGCCGGCCTCGCCCTCTGGAGTCTGCTCCCCAAGGGACTCCCGGCGCGCGGAGGGCCGACCAATGGCGCCCCCGCCCGCGTGCTCACGATGCACGGCTCCGACGTGCGCCTGGCGCAGCAGATCTTCCCCGCGCGCGCGCTGATGCGGTCGGTCCTGGACGATTTTGTCATCTGCACGGCCGTCTCAACGTGGCTGGCCACCAACGCCCAGCGCATTGCGAAGGGCCGTGCCATTCGTGTGGCACCAATGCCGGTGGATACTCGGCACTTCTGGATCCCGGTAGACGCGGGGATCGCTGGCGTCGCCCGGCGAGACGTGCTGTTCGTCGGACGCCTGAATGCGCAGAAGGGGATCAGTGACCTGCTGGCTGCCATGGCGCACCCGGCGTTGCACAGCGCAGCGCTCGACATCGTAGGCGATGGCCCCGATCGGGACGCACTGCAAGCGCAAGCGGACGCACTCGGCGTCGCCTCGCGGCTTCGATGGCACGGCGCCCTGCCGCAACCCGATCTGTTGCCACTCTACCAGCGCGCCGCGGTCGTCGCGATGCCATCGCGCGAAGAGGGACTGGGGCTCGTCGCCGTCGAAGCGCAGCTCTGTGGCGCTCCGGTCGTCGCCTACGACTCCGGCGGTCTGCCCGACGTCGTTCAGGTCGATGCCGGCGGAACATTGGTGCCGGCTGGTGATATCGACGCCCTCGCCAACGCACTCGCCATTCCGGCTCACGACGCGCGCGAGTCCAGCAGGCGCGGACGGCTCGCGCACGAGCGCATGCGCCATCGATTCAGCCCGGAAGCGGTGGCCGCGCAATACCTCGGGATCTACCACGCCGCACTCGATGCGGATGATGGGCGCCAGCGGATGCCCGCGTGAAGGCCACCGGATGGGTGCGACTCTGGAAGCTGGCGCAACTGCTAATCATCGCGATCGCCCTCTTCTGGGCCGCGCGCAAGATCGCCCAGCAGTGGGACGCGCTCCGCGCGTCGCTGTCGTCGATGTCGGTCCACTGGCTCTGGATCGTGCTGGCGAGCGCCATCGTGCTCTTCACCTATGGCATGCTGATCCAGAGTTGGCGCCTGCTCCTCGCCGACTGGGGGAGCCCACTGCGATTTTCCGCCGCCATGCGCATCTGGACCATCGCCAACCTCGGACGCTACGTCCCCGGGAAAGTGTGGTCCGTTGGCGCGCTCGGTGTCCTGGCCGGCAGGGAAGGGGTCTCCGGCATTTCAGCCGCGGGGGCCGCGATTCTTGGCACCCTGCTGAATATCGGCGCTGGTTTCGGGATCATCGCCATCAGCGGTACCCGCGTACTTGGCGTCTTCAAACCGTGGCTCCGTGACGCCGCGCTCGCCGTCAGCGTGGTCTTCGTGATTGGGACGCTCTGCTTGCCGCGCCTATTGCCCCCAATTCTCGAGCGTCTGGCTCGCTGGCGGGGGCTCCCTATGCCGGAGCGACATCTCTCCGCCCGCGTGCTCTGGATTTCGACCGCCATGAACGTCGCGTCGTGGGCGCTTTACGGGATCGCATTCGCGGCATTTGCGCGTGGCGTGGCCCCACAGGTCATCGCCAGCCCCCCGCTCTTCATCGTGATTTGGACGGCCTCGTATCTCAGCGGTTATCTTGTGCTTCTGGTACCAGGCGGCATCGGCGTTCGGGAAGTGGTGATGGCCTCGGCATTGGTGGCGTTGGGACTCGCCGGCAGCGCAGACGCCACCGTGTTAGCACTCTCCTCCCGGCTCTGGCTGACTGTCTGGGAAATCCTCCCGGGAGTGACGGCGCTGCTGTTGTCGCCAGGCGCTGCGCGCGATCTCACTCGCCGTCGTAGCTGATCACCACCACCGCCGTATTCCTTTTCCTCTCCGCGTGATTCATGGCACGAACAGACGCGCCGGCCACACCTGAAATCGCTCCGCGCCGCCCACTCCTCTGGGCCGCGCTCATCTCCGCGTGTGCCACGCTGCTCTTAGCGTGGCCGGCGATAGGTGGCGCCTTCTTGGTGAATCCGAATTCCGACCAGTACATCGCCGGATACTCCTTCCGCGAATTCGCGGCGCGCTCGCTGCGAGAGGGACACGGATTTCCCCTGTGGAATCCTTATCAATTCGGCGGTATGCCGTACGTCGCCGCCATGCACGGCGACATTTTCTACCCCACGTTTCTGCTGCGCATGGTGTTGCCCACGGACATCGCCATGACCTGGGGCTTCGTGCTCCACATGATGCTGGCCGGTTTCTTCACCTTCGGCTTTCTCCGGGCTGCTGGCGTGCGCTTTCAAAGCGCGGCCATTGGCGGCGTCGCGTACTTACTCAGCGGGGCACTGGCCTCGTACGCGTCACCGGGCCACGACGGCAAGCTCTTCGTGAGCGCGCTGCTGCCCGCCGCACTGTGGGCGCTCGTGCGTGGGATTCGGGATGGACGACGTGCGGCCTGGGGTGCGCTCGCACTCATCGTGGGCCTTGCCGCTCTCTCACCGCACCCGCAGCTGCTGCAGTACATGCTGCTGACGGCCGGCGCCTTCGCGCTGTTCGTGGCGATGCGTCCAACCGCGCTTCCGACGGAGAGCGGTGCGTCGATCGGTGACGCGATCCCTGCGGCCACCACGACGGGGGAGCGCACGCACGCACTCCCGCGCCTCGGCTTCGCCGCCGTCGCCGTTCTCCTGGGCGGCGCGATCAGCGCCATCCAGTATCTCCCGGTACTCGAATACACGCCGTGGTCGCCGCGCGCCGGCGGTAAGGGATGGGATCACGCCATCTCGTATTCCTTCCCGCTGGAAGAAACGATCAACACCTACCTCCCACAGTTCTCCGGAATTCTTGAGAATTACTGGGGACGGAACGGGATCCACTTTCACAGTGAATACATCGGCGCAAGCGTCTTAGTGCTTGCCATGTTTGCGTTTGGGGGCGGTCTCCTCAACCGTCACCGCAAGCATGCGTGGTTCTGGTTGGGCGCGCTCGCGGTCTCGCTCTTCTGGGCGTGGGGCGGCAACACGCCGTTCTACCAGCTCGTCTACGCGATCGTCCCCGGCACGAAATTCTTTCGGGCGCCAAGCACCATTCTGTATGTCGTGGCGTTCTCGACCGCCGTGCTATCCGCATTTGGAGCGGAGCGCGTGCTCGCGGGCCGAGCGTCCACCCGGTACGCCATGGTCTGGGCGTCGATCGCCATCCTCGTCGGCGTGCTCGCCACGACCGGCGGTCTGACGAATCTGGCGATGGGCATTCTGGGCGAGCGCGCGGACGCCATTGAGGCGAATGCGGCCAACGTGGTCATCGGCGCGTGGCGCTCGGCGTTCTTCGTGTTCCTCACGATCATCGCCATGTGGATGACCGCGCGCGGGAAGCTGCCAGCGGCTCGCGCGGGCTGGGTGCTACTGGGTATCGTGGCGCTCGACCTCTGGAGTGTCGAACAGAGCTACTGGCGTTTTTCCGAGCGCGCCGACCAGCTCTACGCCGAAGATGCCATTGTGAAGTACCTCAAGTCGCAACCGCAGCCCGGACGCGTGATCGCCCTGCCTCTCAGCGAGAACATGGCGCCGCACGATCCGTTCGTGCTCGGCGATGCGCTCATGCATCACCAAGTGCGCGGCGTGCTCGGCTACCACGGAAATGAGATCGGCAGATTTCAGGATCTCTATGGCAAGAACGACGGCTTCCAAGGCGTGGCGAACCCGAACTTCTGGTCCCTCGCCAACGCACGCTTCTTCTACACGAACGCCAACACCGTGCCCTTTCAGGGCGCGACATTGGTCGCCGGGCCGGTCAAGAACGCAGCCGGGACCATGACCTATCTGTTCGAGCTTCCCGGATCACATCCGGCAGCATGGGTCGCCCCCATGATCGTCAAGCTCGATGATGCGACGACGAAGTCCACGGTGCTCAACCCGCTCTTCGATGTCCGCCGAGTCGCGATCTTCGACACGGCGTCGTCCGTCACCGCCCAGCCCGTCAATTCGCCGCTCCCGGCGGCCATTGTAACTGGCGTCCATTTCACGCGCTACGAACCGGGGGCCATCGACCTCACCCTCGATGCAGCCGCCCCGGCCGGCAGCGCGCTCGTTGTATCGGAAAACTTTTATCCGGGGTGGACCGCAACCGTCGATGGCAAAGCGACGCCCACGGCACGCGCGGACTACTCACTGATCGGCCTCGCACTGCCGACCGGCGCCAAGTCCGTCAGTCTGCGCTTCGATAGCGCACCGTACCATTCCGGGCGACTCATCACGTTGGGTGCACTCGTGTTGACCCTCGTCCTGATTGTCGGCGGGCTCGTCACCGATCGCCGTCGCACACCATCATCTGCTGCCTGAGAGAGCCAGCGTGTCCAGAATTCTGACGCCGGCGCGCGGCGCCCTGTCGATTGAAGAACGTGGGCTGGTCATCGTTCCGACCTATAACGAGAGCGAGAACATTACGAGGATCGTGCCCAAGATTCTGGCACAGGACCCTCGCCTGGAAGTGCTCGTCGTCGATGACAACTCGCCGGATGGCACGGGACGTCTCGTCGACGAGATGGCCGCTGATGAGCCGCGGATTCACGTTCTGCATCGTGCGGGGAAGGAGGGACTTGGCCGTGCCTACTTGGCCGGTTTTCAGTGGGCGCTCGAGAAGAAATACGATTTGATTTTCGAGATGGACGCCGATTTCTCGCATGATCCGTCCCACCTCCCCGAGTTCCTCGACGCCATCAAGAATGCCGATCTGGTGCTCGGATCGCGCTACCGGGACGGGAAGGTGACCGTGGTGAACTGGCCCATGACGCGACTCATGCTCTCGTATGGCGCAAACATCTACGCGCGCGCGATCACCGGCATGCAGCTGTGGGATGCGACGGGCGGCTTCAAGTGCTTCCGTCGGCATGTGCTTGAGGCCATTCCTCTCGAGAAGGTCATCTCCAACGGCTACGCGTTCCAAATCGAAATGAGCTTTCGGGCATGGAAGCGAGGGTTCCGTATCGCCGAGATTCCCATCGTGTTTCATGACCGAACCGAGGGTGAGTCGAAGATGTCCAAGGGCATCGTCCGTGAAGCCGTGCTGATGGTCTGGCGACTGCGGTGGTGGGGAATTACCGGTCGCTTCTGACCCGCGTGCGTCGCGCGGTTCACCTTTCGAGTTCTTGCCCAAGGATATGTGGATGTCGACACTTCGTGATGTACCCTTCGCGAAGATGACCGGATCGGGGAATGACTTTGTCTTCTTCGACGCCCGAACGATCGACCGCGAACGTCTGGTATTGCCTGAGGTGATCCGATCGATCTGCAATCGCCACAACGGGATCGGCGCCGATGGAATAGTCATTCTTGAAGCGCGCCCGCAGGCCACACCGACACGCCACGACGCGGAGATTCAGCCGGCGCAGGTCACCATCGCCTATTTCAACAGTGACGGAACGCCGGCAGATTTGTGCGGTAACGCCACCCTGTGCTCGACCGTCATGTCCGTCGAGCTGGGGTTGGTCCACGGTAACGCCATGCAATTGGCCACCCCCGCCGGCCTCATCGCGAGCCGACTGACGGACGGCATGCCGGAGATCGATCTCCAGCCGGTGGACCAGATCACCACCGACCTTCCCATTGCCCCGATCGACGGCGAGCAGCGCATTGGGTTCGCCATGGCGGGTATCCCGCACCTGGTGGTGCTCTGCGCGGACGCGGATGCCATTGATGTCACCGCCCGCGGACCGCACCTGCGCCGGCATCCCGCCGTGGGGGCCGCTGGGGCGAACGTCAATTGGGTGTCACCCAGAGCTGACGGGACGTGGCGCTACCGGACCTTTGAGCGGGGCGTGGAAGGGGAGACGCTGGCGTGCGGCACGGGCGCCGTGGCCACGGCCATCCTGCTGTCCACGTGGGGAATGGCCCGATCGCCAGTACGCATACTCACCAGCTCCGGGCGGATCCTGACCGTGCACCTTGAGCACTCGAACGTCGGCTGGCGGCCCACACTGCGCGGCGAAGGCCGCGTGGTCTTCCGCGGCGTGATCGGCGATCTGGGCCTCTAGGCGAGGCTTTCATGGGCGCCCTGAAGGGGCCATGAAAGGCACCGCGGCGCCACCCGCCAGCACGTTGCGCAGTCGGCCTCCAAGTGGCTCTGGCGCGGACCGGGGAGTGTGGACAGGTGCACACATTCCAGCAGTCGGACGTCGCAACGCACGCGACGGGGCGCAACCAATCCATAAACGATTTGATATCAACGGCTTAGCCTACGCCATCCACGGCAGTACTGGAGCGGCGTCCAATCTTTTCCCACAGTTATCCACCATGTTAGGTTTACATAACATGTATTATGCGCATACAAACCGGCCAGTTCTGCACACCGACGACAACCGTTCGCGCCCGTTCAACACGCCAATCCCCCGCATCCCGCATGCACACCACACCCACGATCTCGCGCCACCTTGAACGAAACCGTTCTCAGGCACAAGCACCGCGATAAGCCAAACGGCCCAGGCGCATCACTGCGCGTGGGCCGTTCTCGAGATACTCAGGCGCCGGTCGAAATCGGCCGCGCCCGCACGTTCGCCAAGTCCCTTACTTACCGGCCCCTGCAAGCTCGCCCATGCGCACCTGAGCTTCCTGGGCAAACGGCAGATCTTCCTGCTTTGCCAGCTCTTCCCAAATCTTGCGGGCGTCGGCGGGCTTACCGGCCATGGTCAAACTGCGAGCCTGTGACGCTTGGTTGGCAGCCTTATCCAGCGGGAATCGAGCCGCCGAGGCCGCCTTGGCAAAATGCTCTGCGGCCTGCTCGAACTTACCCTGTGATTCGTACCCAGCCGCGATGAGCGCCTCGACCGACGTCCCGAACTCGCTGCCGGCGGATCCCTTCGCCTTTTCCAAGGCCGCGATGCCTTCGGCGAACTTCTGCTGATCGTAGAACACCTGAGCCAGAAGCAACGCCGCCTGTGAACCAGAGGCCGTGCCGGAGTAGCGCTGCGCCACCTTCTCCAAGGCGGCCTGAGCCTCCGGCAACTTCCCCTCCATCATCGGCGCCGTCGCCTTGTACAAGTCGTTGTTCGCGGCAGTCCGCTTGCTCGCATCCATGGCGCGGTAGCCAAAGATGGCGGCCGCTCCAAGCGCAATCACGCCGACCACAGCCAAGATCGGCTTCTGGTTCAGCTGGAGCCACGTGGTGAGGTTCTCAATCGGATCGTCGGAAAGACCCGAGGAGGCGGTGGAGCGCGAGGCCTGCGCCATACGACTGTGCGAGCTGGAGGAAACAGGAAGGACGCGGGAGACTACCTCCCGACGATATCAGCAATAGCCGTTAAACATAGCAGCACCTGCGCGCTACGGCACTAGGAGTCCTGCATTCCGAGCACCATAGCACTGTTTTAGGACGCGACAACGTCCCCGGCAGGAGTCGAACCTGCGACCTAGCGTTTAGGAAACGCTTGCTCTATCCAACTGAGCTACGGGGACTGCGTACAGGGAGCGCTTGCTCCCCAATAATCGATCCGCGGATCACGCCCCGAAGTTAGAGGCGACACCGCCTTTGCCGCCAGCGGTGTCGAGCGCTCAATACCGAACGAGCGACTCAACCAGTATGCCGGGTAGCCGTGCCCGCCCACCGAGAAACGTCAACTCGGTCAGCACCGCGAGTCCCACCACGTCGCCACCGATCCGACGTATCAGCCGAACCGCCGCATCCGCGGTTCCCCCCGTTGCCAGCACATCGTCGACTACGAGGACGCGACCCGACGCCGAAACGGCGTCGAGGTGCATCTCCAGCGCATCGGCGCCGTATTCGAGCGAATAGGACTCGCGGGCCGTCTTCCACGGCAGCTTGCCGGGCTTTCGCGCCGGCGCGAATGCGGCGCCCAGCTCAAGCGCGATCGGCATACCGAAGATGAACCCTCGACTCTCGATGCCAACGACGTGCGTGATGCCGAGGGACCTGACGGGCTCGGCCATCGCCCGAATCACATCATGCATCAGCGCGGGATCAGCCAGCACCGGCGTGATGTCCTTAAAGACGATTCCGGGCGTCGGGAAATCGGGGATGTCGCGAATCGCCGCGCGCACGCGGTGCTCGATGGGGAGAGGCATGCGGATAACGTACTGAATGCGGTCGACGATTGCTTAGCTTCGAATCACCTGAAACGGCAGGCTGGTGGCGTCTGGCCCACCCACGCGTGAGCCAGCGGACGTCGACTCCCCTGCCGGCAGCTGGTGCACGTCGACGTGCCGAACGAGCGCCCCCGGCGGACCGTGTCGGATGGCATCCTCCAGTAGGCGGAGCTGCGCGGTGGTTCCCGTCGCAATCGCCGCCACAGAGCCGTCGTCCTCATTCTTCACCCATCCGGAGACTCCCAGGGTCCGGGCCGTTTCGCGCACGAACCACCGGAAGCCGACACCCTGCACGCGCCCAACCGCGTGGAATCGCTGAACAACCTTCTCCGCGCTCACCCGCGCGAACTCAGTGCCGGACACCGAGTAGCGCCGCCAACGTCGCCGCGAGGACCGCGGCGTCGCCCATGTCCGTCGTGAAGCCCGGAACCAGCAATTCTCCATCGCGAACACGCTTGGCGAGCGCCTCGAACACCAGCGCAGTCGCCTCGGTGTTGCCGTCAGCGCGCGCCGCCCTGCGAGCCTGCGACGTCCAGTGCTGCCCGCTGTCCAATCCGCCGCGTACCGAGGTCTGTGGCATGATATCCAGGAGATCATCCTCGGCCCACGTCGTCAGCGCCGCTGCATCGGTCGGCGCTTGCGGCTCACGTGTGGCGGGAGGGAAATGCGGCGCGATCGCGCGTAGTCCGTCGGCCAACGCGCGCATCACCTCACTCGCCTCGGCGAGCGGCCACTCCTCCACACTCGCAGCAGGCCCGTCGATCGCTTCGGTTTCTATCGTTGCCGTGCGCGTGGACTCGACATCAGGCATATCCATTCCGGCGTGACCTTCGCCGATGCGCTCGTCGACGACTGGTTCCTCCTCGTCGTCGGTCACCGCGCCGTCGGTCACGACGGAAATGTTGCTCAAGCTATACGGGAGGTTGTTGGCCGTATCATACCCCTCAGCAATGACTTGACCACCTTCATCTGCGATGAATTCCGCCATCGGGTCCGCTGCACGCTCCGCGATTGGGGGCGACAGCTCCGTCGAGGGCGAGGTCGCGTCAAGAAACGCGTCAATCCAAGGAAGCTCGACGTCCGACGACGGCGCGCGATCGTCTGTCCTTTCGGTTCCGCTTTCGGTTCCGCTTTCGGTTCCGCGGAGTGCCAGAAGCACCTCCGATGGCCGCGTGCGCCAGAGCGCCGGAATGTACGGCATGGCCGCTGGCTGCCGCGAACCGCCAGCAACGGCTCCGCCTGAAGGCAGGTCGTTCGGCTGCGCGTACGGACCGACGCCGCTCCTCCCCAACGATGACGGATCATCGACGGAGGCGCGGAGTGGTGTGATAACGGATGACGGAGGAGGCAATGTCATGTCGCGCTCGTGGCGTGGCGGGAGATTGTCCAGCGAAGATGCGCGTCCGGTCGGTCACCCGCAAACGCGAGCCATCGCGCACACCTTCAGGACGGCCAACCACCCGCCCCAATCAAGGGGACGAAGCGAGCCGGTCCAATGTCACGCCGATCCAGCACCTGGCCACGGCGCGTGAGCAACGTCAGCACCTGCTCTTCACGATCGCCAATGGGAATGAGGAGTCGGCCGCCTTCGGCAAGCTGTTCCTCGAGGGCGGGCGGCACCGCGGGCGCGCCGGCACTCACGACGATCGCATCGTATGGACCGTATTCGCGCCAGCCGAGGGTCCCGTCACCCAGCAGCACGGAGACATTGCGAGCCTGCACCTGTGCCAGCATCAGTCGGGCACGATCCAGCAGCGCCGGAAAACGCTCAATGGAGAACACCTGCGCAGAGAGGTGCGCCAACAAGGCGGTTTGGTATGCCGACCCGGTGCCGATTTCTAAGACGCGCTCGCGTCCCGTGAGCATGAGTAGTTCGATCGCCCGCGCATGAGCGAACGGCTGCGAAATCGTCTGTCCGTTCCCAATCGGGAGCGCACTATCCTCGTACGCCCGATGACGCACGCTCGGCGGCACAAACAGATGTCGCGGCACCTGATCGATCGCTCGTAAGACAGAGAGATCCTTGATCCCCTTATCCTGCAACGTCTCGATCAGACGACGCCGCGGGCCGCGGAACTCCGGCTCTACTGCGCTGGCCACCAGTCCGCCGCGCTGTCGAGGGTCGGCTGATGCGTTAGGTCGAGATGCAGCGGTGTCACGGATACATAGCCATCGTGAACGGCACGAAAATCGGAGTCGTCAGGACCGCTCCATTCCACGGTACCGCCACCAATCCAGAGGATATCCCTGCCCCACGGATCCTTCATGCGGGTGATTGAGTCGCTGAAGACCCGTCGCCCGAGACGCGTCAAGCGCATCCCCTTGATCTGATCGGCGGCGACC
Source organism: Candidatus Kuenenia stuttgartensis (assembly GCA_943330235.2). Lineage (GTDB taxonomy): Bacteria > Gemmatimonadota > Gemmatimonadetes > Gemmatimonadales > Gemmatimonadaceae > Gemmatimonas > Gemmatimonas stuttgartiensis_A. The sequence goes on along the minus strand of CALQGY020000030.1, from coordinate 14,213 downwards.
GCCGGCAGATTCACATTGAGCAGCGTGTCCTTCGGGAAAGCGGGCAGCGCCATGAGCTGCTTGATCGTGGCGCGAAGGCTTTCGATTTGTGTTTCCAGCAGCGCATCCGCGCGCAGCATGCTCCCGGCGAACGAGACGGCGATGCTCGGGATTCCGAGCGCGAGGCCTTCCATCGCGGCCGCGACCGTACCCGAGTACAGCACGTCTTCACCCATGTTGGGCCCGTGATTGATCCCGCTGATCACGAAATCGGGACGGACATCGAGCAACGCTTCGCACGCGAGCATGACGCAGTCGGTCGGCGTGCCGTCCACCTGCCACCGACGCTCGCCGAGCCGCACGGGGCGCAGTGGGTGGTGCAAGGTCAGTGAGTGGCTGGTCGCACTCTGCTCCCGATCAGGCGCCACGACATACAACTCGCCGAGCGGCTCACACGCGCGCTCAAGGACCGACAGGCCCTTAGCAAGAATGCCGTCGTCATTACTTAGCAGAATGCGCATCAGAATATGAGGGGGCGGAGGGAGGCGGAATGATCGCCCGCGATGTCACGATCGGTCGATCTTCCAGAAGTGCCTGCAATTCGAGTAACTCGCGTTCGAGTGACTCGATGGCCTGCACCTCAAGCGCCGCACGAGCGGTGGTTCGCAGCGAACCGCCCTTGCGATGTTCATCGAGCTTCTGACGCGCACCATCGATGGTGTACTTCTCCGTGTAGAGTAGATGCTTCACCAACAGAATCAACTCCACCTCGCGACGCGCGTAGACGCGATTGCCACTCCGATTCTTGGCGGGATTGAGCAGCTTGAACTGGCTCTCCCAGTAGCGGAGCACGTGCGGCTTCAACTCGGTCAGTTCGCAGACCTCGCCAATCGAATAGAACTCTTGAATCGGTTCGCCACGCGCCATCGGCGTCAGTCCCGCTCAGCGCGCAACTCACGCGCCATCAGCTCATCAATGGCCTCGCGCGGGGCCTGTCCATCAAAGAGAATGCGATACGTGGCCTCTACGATCGGCATTTCCACGCCCGCGCGGGCCGCTAACGCCCTCGCACTCTGCGTATTGACGACACCCTCCGCGACGCTGTCCTTGCCGGCCAGCGCATCGTCCAACGATTGCCCCTGCCCGATCGCGACGCCGAGTGCACGATTTCGTGATAGCGCGCCAGTGCACGTGAGCACGAGATCGCCGAGGCCGGCGAGGCCGGCGAAGGTCTCGCCGCGCGCCCCGAGGGCGACACCGAGACGGGTCATCTCAGCCAGCCCGCGCGTCATGAGTGCAGCGCGCGGATTGTAGCCGAGGCCAAGCCCGTCGAGAATGCCGGTGGCCACCGCCATCACGTTCTTGAGAGCCCCACCCAGTTCGACGCCGATGACATCGTCACTGGTGTAGACACGAAAGACCGTGGCACTCATCGCATGCTGCGCCAATACGGCGGCCGAGTGATTCGCGCAGGCGGCCACCACGGCCGTCGGCTGTCCAGAGGCGACTTCGGCGGCGAAGCTCGGACCGCTGATGGCCACGACGTCGTGCCCCGGAGCTTCTTCGGCGACAACATCCGTCATCAGCGCCAAGGTTTCCCGCTCGATCCCTTTCGTGGCCACGGCGAGGACGGCGCCAGCGGCCACCGCGTCCCGGCCAGAGGCGACCACGCGTCGCAATACGTGCGAGGGCGCGGCGTAAATCACCAGCGCCGCACCGCGCAACGCGTCGTTCATGTCACCGGTGGCGCGCAGCGCAGGAGCCAACGGCGCCCCCGCGAGAAAGCGAGGATTCTCATGCCGGGTGTTTACGGCCTCCACGACGTCTGCTTCGCGCGCCCAGAGCAGCACAGGGTGCCCGTTGCGCACCAGCCGATCGGCGATGGCCGTTCCCCAAGCACCGCCCCCAACTACCGCGCACGGGATAACAGTGCGTATCGTCATCATGTCGCAGACTTCTCCGCACGCCCAACGCGACGCTCTTCGCCGCGCCGCAGCCGCCCGATGTTATCTCGATGCGTCCAGAACACGAACGCGGAAATCGCGACACTGACCAGTACCAGCGGCGTCAGTCCGCGCTCCTGCCAGGCAAGTACGAACGGCAGCACCGCCGCCCCGACGAGCGAACCCAGCGAGACGTAGCGCGTCATCGCGACCACGATGATAAAGGCGCCGAGTGCGGAGAGCGCTGCCACAGGCGCCAGCGCCATGAAGACGCCGCTGGCGGTCGCAACGCCCTTGCCGCCCCCCTTGCCGAGCAGAAAAATCGGTCGTACATGCCCGAGAATCGCGAGCACACCAAACGCGATGCCCCACGGCCATCCCGCCGCGACTCCGGCGACGGAAGGGAGCAGCCACACCGGCAGCACGCCTTTCAGCAGGTCCACCAGATACACAAATAAGCCCCAGCGCCAACCCAAGGTCCGAAACACATTCGTCGCGCCGAGGTTGCCCGATCCGACGGTACGCAGATCGACGCCGTTGGCACGACCGACCAGATACGCGGTCGGAATCGAGCCAAATAGATACGCCCCGATCAGCGCGAGGATCATGGCGCGGCGGTCCCGCTCTTACGACGCATCAAGATGCGCACGGGTGACCCGGTGAATCCCCACTTCTCGCGCAGCTGATTGTGAATGAAGCGGATGTAATTCTCCGGGATCAGCTCCGGATGATTGCCAAAGAACGCGAACGTCGGCGGCGAAATTTCCACCTGCGTCGCATAGTTGAGCTTCACTTCGCGACCGGCCGCCTGCGGCGGCTGCAAGCGCGCGATGATCTCCTGCAGCGCCTCGTTCACCTGCGAGGTGGAGATGCGGCGGGTGCGCTGCTCCTGCACGGCCAGCGCCATGTCGAGGACCTTATTCACGCGCATGCCGGTCTTCGCCGACGTGAACAGGAACGGCACGAACCCGATGTAAGGTGCCTTCTCGACCATTTCCTTCCGGATCTTCTCGGCGCTCTTGTCCGTCTTGTCGGGATACAGATCCCATTTGTTGAGCACGAAGATCAGACCGCGGCCAGCATCCCAAGCCATCGTCGCAATCTTGAGATCCTGATTCTGCAAGCCTTCGGTGGCATCGATCATCAAGATGCACACGTCGGACGAATCGATGGCGCGACGGGTCCGCAGCGAGGCATAGAACTCGACGCCTTCATCGATTTTGGATTGGCGACGGAGTCCCGCCGTATCGACGAACACCAGATCGCGCTCCTTATACCGCATGGGCGCGTCGATGGAATCGCGCGTCGTCCCGGCTTCGTCATGCACCACGAGGCGCTCTTCGCCGAGCAACCGGTTCACGAACGACGACTTCCCGACGTTGGGCCGACCGATAACGGCAATCCGCACCGCATCACTGTCGTCGACGGGTGACTCGGGGATCTTCTGCACGAGCGCATCGAGCAGATCGCCGGAGTTCTTACCATTCTGCGCCGAGACCGGATACACGTCCCCTGCCCCGAGCCGGTAGAACTCGTAGTAGTCGGTGCTTTCCGGGATGTCGACCTTGTTCGCCACGATCAGGAACGGCTTGCGCGAGTGACGCAGCAGGTCCACCAGGCGCGCATCGCTGGGATGGATACCCACCTTGGCATCGACCACGAGCAACAACAGGTCTGCCTCATCAATGGCCTGCATGACCTGCTTGCGGATCTCGGTGTCCATCAGGACGCTCGAGTCTTCAATCAGTCCACCGGTGTCGACGAGCCAGAAGTGGTGCCCCGCCCAATCGGCCTTACCGAAATGGCGATCACGCGTGGTGCCGGCTTCTTCGCTGACAATGGCCGTCGCCTCACCGATGATGCGGTTGAACAGGTGCGACTTGCCGACGTTCGGGCGACCGACGAGAGCTACGACTGGAAGACTCATGCGACAGACCGGACGGCGGGATTGCCTTCGGGCGCGAGCGCGTCCACGAAGTCATACGAAGGGAATACGGGCATGGGCAGTGATTCGCGGAGCGTGATGAACGACTCCTCGTCTAGGAAGAGCCCGTCGTCGTTAATGCACTCGGCGGGAATGAGAGCCATATCAAGGTCGTGACGATCGGCGAGCGCACGTCGGATGTCAGCGCCCACAAGGAGCCCCGCCGTGGTGGTGGTGGGACCGAACAAGGTGTTCTCCATGGGGATAAGCACAAACGTCGCACCGGTGGCGTCGTGCAATTGATCGAGCAATTCGGGCATCAACGGGGCCATCGACACCCCCGTGACCACACCGATGCGGCGTCCGTCGAGTCGAGGCAGACTTTCGAGTCCGTCGCGCACCCGCTGGCGCAGCGAGGTCACCGCCCCGACACCATTCTCGATCTGCGAGAAGTCGCCATAGTGCTCGACATCCGGCAAAGCCTGCTCCGCCAGCAAGTACAGTTCATCCGACCCGTAGACCCAGCGGTCGCCACGCTCGGCGAGCGCACGCGCCTCCCACCGATGAACGGCATCCAGGAGGACGCGCGCATTGTCGCGGTCCATCGACTTCCCGTTGTACAGGTGCGAGAACTGCGTCACGCCAACCGGCACGAGCGCCACGGACATCATGGCATCGTCGAGATTCCATAAGTCCGTCAGCGACTGCTCCAACACCTCGCCGTCGTTCAGCCCGGGGACAATCACCATCTGCCCGTGGAACTGAATGCCGCCCTCGGCGAGCTGCGTCAGCTGGTCGACGATATTCGGCACACGGGAGTTGTTCAGCAGCACCTTGCGCGCTTCCCAGGGGGTCGCGTGCACGGAGACGTACAGGGGCGAGAGCCGGTACTCGAGGATGCGCGCGATGTCCTTCTCTTTCACGTTGGACAACGTCGCGAAATTCCCGTACGCGAACGACAGGCGGTAATCGTCGTCGCGAATGTACAGCGACTTACGAAGCCCCTTGGGCAGCCCCTCGATGAAGCAGAACTCACACCGGTTCGCGCAGCGCCGAATGGTCGGCGGCGCCAACTCAAGCCCGAGCGGCTCGCCATCAATACGCTCGATGTCGTACTCCATGGCCGTGCCATCCGGGAGGCGCGCTGCCACCAGAAACGACTCGTCGGCCGTCAGAAACTCCCAGTCGAGGAAGTCCTCCAACGGTCGACCATCCACCTCGAGCAATTCAGTGCCTGGCACGATGCCGATCTGTTCGGCAATGCTGCCGGCGAGGACACGCGTGACGCGAACCATGCCTTGGACGAAAACGGGGGCGGGCCATGATGGCCCTCCCCCGGGGACGCTACAGGGCGACGACCCAATGCCGTCACCAACCTGAGAAAATATAAGAGGCGAACGGTCCGAAGTCAATCAAACACATAGACTTCGGCCGTTCGAACACGTCTTAATCGCGTGCGCCGCTACTTCACCGGCGCATAGCGGTAGGCGACCGCCTTGGGCGAGTCCACCTTCACAGAGAAGGTCATCGACGCCCCACCATCGAGCGGACCGATGGGAACATCGCGGGTTCCAACGACCGCCCCCGTCTCATCCAGCAATTCAAACTTGAGGGTCCACGTACCAGACGTCTGCCCCTCATTGCTGACCGACCCCTGCAACTGATAGCTCGCCCCCGTCTTCGCGGCGAGCGACACCTCGACGCGCGGATTCGTCTTGGCCTGCCGGTCGAGATAGTACAGCGTCGAGTCGTTGAAGAGCTTCTTCTTCGCGGCGTCGGTCTCGGCGCGGGCGCGTAACTGCCAAAACCCGGCCACCAGACGCCAGCCGCGATCGAAGTTCGGATCCACCTCGGTCAACCGACGGACAACCGGTCCCATACGCTCCGCGTCCTTCATCTGGAACAGCACGTTCGACAGGTTCAATAAGGCGAGCCGGTGGAACGGGTTCTTCTTGAGTCCCGCGTTAAACAGGGTGACCGCATCCGCATCGTGCGCCGATGCCGCCGCCGACGACGCGGACTCAAACAACTGGTCGGCCGTAAACTTTTCAGGCGCTTTGAGCATCTCGGCGAAGACGGACGCCACAGCCGCCGTATCGCCGGCCAGGCGCATCGCACGACCGAGGGCCTGCGTCGCACTCGCTTCACCCGGCGCATCCTTGAGGTACGCCTCAAGCAATCCACGAGCCTTCAGGATCTGCTGATCCTTCTCGGCCCCCTTCGACTGCTCCGCCGTGGTCAGGCTGATGACCGCCAGATTATAACGGCTCTGCTGCTTCACCTTCTTGTAGAGCGAATCTGTACCGGCCAGCGAGATCACCTTCTCCATCGCGATCATCGCGCTGTCGACCTTCCCCATCTTCTGATAGACGGCCGACAACACATTCCATGGGCGCGGATCCGAGCTACCGATCTGCAGCGCCAGCTTCGCGTAGTAGACCGACGAGTCGTTCTGGTCAGCGGTCATTGCCGCGACCGACTTGTTGTAGATGTCATTGGAGAACTGGTCGCGATACGGACGAACGCGCGTGTTGCAGTCCGGCATCATCCGCTCCAGCGACACCACCGCCGAGTCGAGCGCCAGCAACAAATTGTGCGGGCCTGTCGGATTGGTCGTGAACCCAACGTCGCCGCGCGACATGACGTAGGTCGCGCCATCCCGCTTCAACCACTGCACGTACGTGCGAGCCAGCAGGTCCAGACGACCGGCTTCGTTGTTGATCTTCTCGGGGTTCTCCGTCAGCACCTTGATGGAATTCTTGAGGTGCTTCGGAATCTCATCTGCCTTCCGGGAGTTGGCCGCCATCGTCACGTACTGCTTGGCGCCGTTGATTTGGAACGGACTGCTGTCGTTGATCTTGCACGCGCCCTGAGCGAACAGCGCGCTCGGGAGCAGCGCCACCAGCGACGTGCCAAGGATGTACCGGTCTCGCAGCAAAGCCTTCATACCTGCTCTCCTTTCGGTTCTCGCGATGATGAAACCCCGAGCCGCCGCCCGGTTCGATGCCAATATATCGGGGAGCCGCATCCGCCGTAGCAGCAGATCACGGCCCCCCACCACACCCTCCTCACACCAAACTACGCCCGATAGGAGGCGCCACTACCGGTGTTAAACACCACGACTTCGGCGTCGTTCGAAATCGTGCCCTTCGTCACCGCATCACACAGCACGGAAAGCGCGCAGCCCCCCTCAGGCGCGGCATCAATGCCGGTGGCCGTGGCGAGACGCTTGGTCCAGTCGGCGATCGCCTGCTCGCTCGCGCTGGCAGCGATCCCGTTGGTCTCGCGCAGCACACGGAGCAGGAGCCGATCGCCGAGTGGGGACGGCACGCGGAGTCCGGCCGCGTAGGTCACGGGATCGACCCACGGTTCCGCCTTCTCGGCTCCCGCCGCGAACGCGCGCGCGATAGGCGCGCACCCGTCAGCCTGCGCGACCACGTAGCGCGGCTGTACCGTACCGGCGGGAAGCCATCCGGAGGCGACCATCTCCTCAATGGCCTTCCAGATGCCAATCGTTCCTTCGCCACCGCCGGTGGGATAGACCACCGCGTCTGGCAAGCGCCATCCAAGCTGCTCGGCCATCTCGAAGCCCATGGTCTTCATCCCCTCCACGCGATACGGCTCGCGCAGGGTGGAGACGTTGAAATACCCGTGTTCTGCCGCGAACGCGATCGCCAGCTTGCCGGCATCGCCGATGTGGCCGTCGATGCGCACCAGCGTCGCGCCCATGGCTTCAATCGTATCCAGAATCGGCCGTGGGGTGGTCCGCGGCGCGAACACCTGTACGGGCAGTCCGGCGGCCGCGCCGTACGCAGCCAGGGCCGCCCCCGCATTGCCGGCCGTGGGAACGACTACCCCCGGCACGCCGGCGCCCCGCGCGCGCGTCATGGCGGCACTCATGCCGCGCGCCTTGAACGACGCCGTGGGATTCTGTCCCTCATCCTTGATCCAGAGCCGACGAACACCCACCAGCTTCGCCAACGACGGAGCCTCGATCATCGGGGTCAATCCCTCGCCCAGCGTCACCGGCGACTCGCCCGCGAGAAGTGGCATCAGCGCGGAATACCGCCACGAATCCCACCGATCCGCGAGCACGCGACCGGTGCCCGTCGCGTAGCGTGCGAAGAGCGGTTGACCGCAGGAGCCGCAGACGGACGCGCCGGCGAGCGCCGACGGGGTCGCGCACGACGAGCAGGAAAGAGACCACGAGGCTTGAGCGTCGGAATGCTGGGTCATCACGATTCGGGGGTGGAAGGGTCGGACGTCTGAGAATCTGGAGGAACAGCAACACCAAGGGCTTCCAGCAACTTTCGGGCGGTCCCTCGCCCGAAGCCCGGCAGAGCGGCGATCGCTTCGATCGATGCGGACTTTACACCGTGCAAACTCCCGAAGGCGGTCAACAGCACCCGTCGTTTCGCGGGACCCACCCCGGGAATACTGAGCAACTCCGACGTAAGGGTACGCGCCGATCGCTTGGCACGCTGAAACGTGATGGCGAATCGATGCGCTTCGTCTCGCGCCTGTTGCAACATGCGGAGCGCCGGCGAGCGTCGCGGTAACCGCACCGGATCGCTCCGCCCTACAAGAAAGATCTCTTCGTCACGTTTGGCGAGGCTGATCAGCCCGATCTGCGCGATACCAAGCGCATCGAGGGCGGCGCGGGCCGCACCGAGCTGCCCCTTCCCGCCATCGATCACGGCCAAATCCGGTAGCGCCTTGCCCTCGGCTACCCGTCGCGTGAAGTACCGCGTCACGACTTCATGCATCGACTTGAAATCGTCATTCCCGTCGGCAGCGGCGATTTTGAACTTACGATACTCCGCCCGTTTCGGCCGCGCGTTTTCAAACCAAACGGCACTCGCCACGACGTCGGTGCCCTGCGCGTGGGAGATATCAAAGCAGATCAGTGACCGCGGTACGACCGAGAGGCCGAGCTCACGCTGCAGTTCATAGACCGGATCGACGGCCCGTTCGTCGGCCTCGAACGCCGCGAGCTTGAACTCCTCGAGCAAATGCCGTGCGTTCTGGTCGGCGAGATCCACGAGTGCCCGACGCGGACCGCGCTGTGGGACGCGAATACGCGTACCGGCCAGTGACGCCTCCAGCGCCTCCCGTTCCTCGAAGTCGAACGGGACGAGCAGGTCGGCAGCGCGCGCGTCCGAGGTGCGATACCACTGCGCGAGGCTCGCCTCCAGTACGGCGCCGTCCTCCTCGCCCTCGGCGTGCTCAAGCAAGCGATGGTCGCGGGCGAGCAGTCGGCCACCGCGAATGCGCAGCACCACGACGCACGCGTCTTCCCCATCACGCGCGTAGCCGACCACGTCACGATCGCCGCCTTCCACCTCGAGCACGCTCGTCGGCTCCTCCATTTTCTCGAGATGCCGCAGTGCATCACGCAATTCGCCTGCCCGCTCGAAGTCGAGGCGCTCAGATGCCTCGAGCATGCGCTCGCGGACATGGCGCATGACGTCGCGGGTACGGCCTTCCAGGAACCAGACGACTTCATCGATCATCGCGCCGTAGTCCGCACGACTCTGATACCCGACGCACGGCGCCTGACAGCGCTTGATGAAGTAGTCGAGGCACGGTCGCTCGGGGACCTCCTTCGGCAGCGCATAGTGACAGGATCGCACCGTGAAGATCCGCTTCACGACCGTCAACGCACGACGCATCGCCCCGACATCGGTATACGGACCGAAATAGCGCGCGCCGTCTTCCTGAAGACGTCGCGTCACCAGCACGCGCGGGAACGGCTCCGCTACCGTCACCTTGATGTACGGATACGATTTGTCGTCGCGCAACGCGATGTTGAAACGCGGGTGATGCTCCTTGATCAGCGTCGCTTCGAGGACCAGCGCGTGCGACTCGCTCGGCACGACGATGGTCTCGAGCTCGCGCACGTTGCGCACGAGTCCGCGCGTCTTCGGACTGGTCTCATGCTCCTGGCTCCAGTAGCTGCGCACGCGCGAGCGCAACCGCTTTGCTTTCCCGACATACAGCACCGTCCCGTCGGCCCCCTTCCACAGGTAGACGCCGGGGGAATCGGGGAGGTGCGGCAGCTTCATGGCCACCGCCACCGGCATCCCACGCGCAAGCGCCGCGCGCGTCCAGTCGTCATCCGGCAGCGGCAGCGACGACAACAGCTGCTCATGCGGAACCACACTTGGCGTGGCGAACGCGCCCTGCGCAGCCTCGCCGGCGTCGTCGCTCGGTGCGTCCGGCATCATGCCGCCGCGCGAGGTGCCAGACGGATCCATCGCGACGCTTCGCGCGAGCCCATCCACCAGGCGGACAGCAGATACGCGACGCCAAAGACCGCGAGCGTCGGAGGACCGCCCAGCATGGGGTGCACGTCGCGCAGCATCCACCGCAGCGGCAGGGCGGCCGCGGCAGCGCAGAGCGAGGCGGCGACGATGCGCCACGACCCGATCCACATGGCGGGAGTGTAGAGCGCGCCGAGTTTGGCGTGTAAGCCACGCACGAGCACCGCCAGATTGACGAACGAACCGAACGCGCTCCCAAGGGCAATCGCGGCGGCTCCCCACGGCCCGTGACGCAGCGGATACGCGAGGGCGATGGACGCCACCGCCGACACCGCGAGGCTCGACAGCGACGCACGCAGGGGCGTGCGATAGTCCTGCAGCGCATAGAACGCGGAGGCGAGCAGCTTGACCGACGCGAATCCGACCAGACCGACCGCAAATCCTCCAAGCACCAGCCGCACCGCTTGTTGCTCCGGTGCGCCGAACCGCCCGTTCCGCAGGAGAATGCCGACACACAAATCGCCGTACGCGAGGAACACCACAGCGCAGGGCACGATGTAAAAGAGAATGCGCTGCCATCCGCCACGGAGGCGTTCCAGCAGGACGCTCTCACGCGCCGCGCCTGAGTCACGCGAGAACTCGGGTAACGACGCCGCCGCAACCGACACGCCAAACAACGAGACCGGTAGGAGCGCAATGAGATTCGCGTTCGTCATGCTGCTGACGGCCCCGACGGGCAAAAACGAGGCAATCTGCAGGTCGATCAGTGTGGAGATCTGGACCACCCCCAACGCCAGCACCACAGGCCCGATGTTGCGGAGCGTCTGATCAACGCCTTCTGCGGAGCGATCGAGTGTCGGCCGCAATCGTCCGACCAGTCGTACCACCTCGGGCAATTGCGCGACGACCTGTAGCACCGAGCCCACGAGGGTTGCCCACGCGAGCCACCACGCCAACTGCTCCAGCGAGACGGCCGCCGAGCCCCACCAGAGCAGCATCACAATCTGCGCAAGTGACCAGAGCGCGGCGCTGGCGTACGACCAGAAGAATCGCCGGTGCGAGTTCTGCACGCCCAAGCACCACCCACTGACCACCATCAGGCCGGTCATGGGAAAGAGCACGCGCGTGAGCCGCGTGGTCAACGCCGACAGCTCGGCGTCAAATCCGGGGGCCAGCACAGAGGTGAGCCATGGCGCGGCGACTATGCCCGCCAACGTCAGCAACGATACGCCGGCAAGCAAGAATCCGAGCACCGCCGCGGCCAGCGCGCGTGATTCGCGTTCATCGGACTTCGCCAACAAGCGCGAGTAGACCGGAACGAAGGACGCGGACAGCGTCCCTTCCCCGAGCAGATTCCGCACCGCGTTCGGGATCTTGATGGCCGCGTTAAACGCGTCCGCCTCACCACCGATTCCGAAGTAGCGCGCGACCAGCGTGGTCCGTACCAGTCCGAGGAGACGACTGACCAGAATGCCGGCGAAGACTACCGATGCATTGCGAGAGCCGGACGCATCCGACGCGGCGTCAGCGCCCTTGGACAAGGCGCTCGGCATACGCGCGTGCGTCCTGGCGCATCGCGTCGAAAATCGCTGACCCGAATCGCGCCAGCATCGGCAGCAGATTCAGGCGGCGTTCAGGAGAATGCCCCTCGGGGCGCAGGGCCGCGCGCACGAAGGCCACGTCACGCAGCAGGGTCGTCTCGCGGCGTTTGACGCCCGCGACGACCCGCCGCTCAAACCGATCCAGCCGTTGCGTCAAATCCCTCGAGAGACCCGCCACAACGTGCGGCGCGACCACCGCGGACGCATCGCCCGCGGCATCGGCGATCGCATCGCGCACCGCCAACGCCTGCGTCTCGATGGCTAGACGCAGCCGCTCAATCGCATCCTGCACGTTCACATCCACCGCGTCTCGCGCGACCCGTGATTCGGCCGCGTGCGGGTCGCGCAACAACGACGAATCGAGTCCCAATCGCTCCCGCATCGACTCGGCACGACGATCAATGATTTCCCCCGACCACCGCGGAATCGCCAGCGGCACCTCAAGCCCGAGCGCCTCCGCCACGGGCGCCACCTGCGCGAAATACGCGTACTCGCCTGGCCCAGCGTGATACGCAACGGTTGGCAGCAGCGCCCGTTCAATCACCGGGCGCAAGAGCACGTTCGCGCCTAAGGTGCCGACGTCGGCCTCGCGCAGCACGCGGCTCGCCTCGGCAATGGGGACACGGGTCCGCGCGCGATCACGCGCGTGTCCCGTGCTCCCTGGCTGCGTCCGGAATACCAGCGAGAGCGCATCCACCACGTCAACCTGCGGCGCGTAGCCCGCCGCAGCAATCGCGCGGGTCCGCGTCGCGAGGGCCTCGTGTACCGCCGGTGCGTGCTGAAGCGCTCGACGAATACATGGATCGGCGGCGGTGCGCAGCGCCGGATGCGAGGCGTCAAGCACGGCAATGCCAAGCGGCTCAAGGAGGGCACGCAGCAGCTGAACGTAGGCCTCGCCGATCGTCGCGTGCGGGACGTACGCCTGCTCGACGATGCGCAGCACGCTGTCTGCCGCGGCCGACCCACTGGCGGCCCGCAGCGCGTCCAGCAGCGGGCCGACTGGGCCCAGAAGGACGTCGGCCATCGCGACCCCGTCGGTCGCGGGGCCCTGCAGTGTCAGCGTCTCCAGTCCGCGTGCGGTCGCGAGCTGTGTGACCGCGGCCTCAGCCCAATCGGCATCGTCGGTGGCCGCCCAAAAGATTGGTGCCACCGGCACGCCCGTGGCCTCCTCCAACGCATCCGCCATCGCCAACGCGCTCAGCGCCTTGCTCCAGGTGTAGCCAGGACCGCCGAACAAGCCGGGCTGCTGCCCGGTCGTCACCACCACCCCGCCCGAGGCCGCACGCGCGAGGCGTTCCGCCGCCAATCCCGTCGCTGCGATAGCTGGCAACAAGGGGGAGAGCCAATCCACGGAGCGCGACCTCGCCTGCACCTCACCGACCCGGGCGCGCCACGCATCGGCATGGGCGGGGCGATCGGCGAGCCATCCGTGCAGTGACGGATCCTCTTGTAATGCCACCGAAATCGGCGCGCCCCCCAGCGGGACGCGACGCAGGAACCATGACTCAGGCGCGGTGTGGTCGGCGGTCGTTGGCACGGGATCGAGCTCTGGCGTCACTTGTGGTACGGTTCTCCGCGGACGAGAGTGCCCGCTCGATAGAGCTGTTCAGCCAGCACGAGACGCGCAAGTTCGTGCGGCAGCGTCCAAGGTGCCAATGATAGTCGCTTGGCAGCGCGTTGACGCACCGGATCCCCTAACCCATACGCACCGCCGATCACGAAGGCGATGCTTTGGGCCTGATCCCGATGCCGAGTGAGGAGTGCAGCGAATGCCTCCGAATCCAAGGAGTCTCCACCGGGATCGCACGCCACGACCCGGACATCGGACGATAGACGCTCCATCAGACGAGCGCCCTCTCGGGCGCGCACCTGATCCGGCGTGACACCACGTGCGGATTCGTCCTTGACCTCGATGACCTCCAACGGCCAGTACCGCGCTGCACGCGTCTCGTACTCGCGAATGGCGTCGGCCAACTCCGACTGGCGAGGCCGGCCGACCGCGAGCAGCACTACCCGCACGCACCGCTCACTGGAACCACTCGTCAGGCATAAATGCCGCGTAGCCGATGAACCGTCGCCACTCGGCTGATCGACAGCATATAGGCGGCCGTCCGCATGTTGACCTTGTGCTGCTTGGCCATCTGCAAGACTTCCTGAAAACTGCGCGTCATGATGCCGGCGAGACGCTCGTTCACATCATCCTCTGACCAGAAATATCCCATCCGGTCCTGCACCCACTCGAAGTACGACACGGTGACGCCGCCCGCATTCGCCAGGATGTCCGGAACGACGAAGATGCCCTTCTCGTCGAGGATGGAATCGGCCGCCGCCGTGGTGGGACCGTTCGCCCCCTCGACGATCAGCTTGGCGCGTATCTTCGGGGCATTCTTCGTCGTGATGACGTTTTCCAGGGCCGCCGGGACGAGCACGTCAACTTCGAGCGTGAGCATCTCGTCAGGGTCCATAGCGTCCCCCCCAGTGAATCCTTCAAGCGAGCGATGCT
>CALQGY020000029.1 GCA_943330235.2 Candidatus Kuenenia stuttgartensis | reverse complement strand
TACATGTCAAGCCTGGGTAAGGTTCTTCGCGTTGCGTCGAATTAAACCACATGCTCCACCGCTTGTGCGGGCCCCCGTCAATTCCTTTGAGTTTCAGCCTTGCGGCCGTACTCCCCAGGCGGGGGACTTAATGCGTTAGCGCCGGCACTCGGGGGGTCGCTCCCCCAAGCACCTAGTCCCCATCGTTTACGGCGTGGACTACCAGGGTATCTAATCCTGTTTGCTCCCCACGCTATCGCGCCTCAGCGTCAGCTACTGCCCAGCAGGCCGCCTTCGCCACCGGTGTTCTTCCGGATCTCTACGCATTCCACCGCTACACCCGGAATTCCACCTGCCTCTACAGTGCTCAAGTCCACCAGTTCGCATGGCCGACTCGGGGTTGAGCCCCGAGCTTTCACCACACGCTTAGCAGACCGCCTACGCGCCCTTTACGCCCAGTGATTCCGGACAACGCTCGCACCCTCCGTATTACCGCGGCTGCTGGCACGGAGTTAGCCGGTGCTTCCTCACTCGGTACCGTCAGAGCCCTCGAAAAGGCTTGTTCGTCCCGAGCAACAGGGGTTTACACACCGAAATGCTTCATCCCCCACGCGGCGTCGCTGCGTCAGCCTTTCGGCCATTGCGCAATATTCCCCACTGCTGCCTCCCGTAGGAGTCTGGGCCGTATCTCAGTCCCAATGTGGCTGGCCATCCTCTCAGACCAGCTACCCGTCAATGCCTTGGTAGGCCATTACCCCACCAACTAGCTGATAGGCCGCGAGCTCCTCTAGATGCCAAAAATGTTTCCTCCCCAAGTGATGCCACTCAGGGAGCGTATGCGGTATTACCCGGCCGTTGGGCCGGCTATCCCCCACATCTAGGCAGATTGCTCACGTGTTACGCACCCGTTCGCCGGTTGCCCTTGCGGGCCCCCTTGACTTGCATGTGTTAAGCACGCCGCCAGCGTTCGTCCTGAGCCAGGATCAAACTCTCCAATGGATAGTTTAACAGGCTCTCCAACGCGACCTCCGAAGAGATCTAGCGCCGAATCACAGAATCATCAGGTTGATGTCTCGCTGCAGCCCTGAAGAAGCCGCAGGTCATAGACACCGCCCCGCACATCCTTTGATCTCAACTTCGATTGTCAAAAAGCGTCCTTCTAAACTTCTGCAACCGCTTGCGGCTGCGTCACTTAGCTTGTTCGTTTCCGGCGCCGCGTCGGCGCCAGATTTAGTATTTAACCTTTCCGCTTCGCAGAGTCAAGGCTCGTTCAAACTCTTTCTGCAACGATCTTTTACCAACTAAAACAGGCACCCGTCACGCAGTGCCTGTCTCAATGACAAACATCGGTTCCCGACACACATGTCCTACACCATCAGAGCGGGCGACCGGACTCGAACCGGCGACGTCCAGCTTGGGAAGCTGGCATTCTACCAACTGAATTACGCCCGCGTGCCACCGACACATCCTTCGCCAAAGACGTCGAAGTCCGAGGCGGACCCGCAACCTAACGACGTCGCCTTCCGGACAACAGGCCCCCTGGCCAGCGACTCACGCCGAGGCGACGACGTACGCCTCAAGGGCCTCCGCGGCGAGACCGTACAGTCGCTCCGCCTCGACACGGAGCTGGTCCAGCGCGGCGAGATCCAGTCCAGCGGCCTGCGTTTCGATCTGCCGCATCAGCAGTGCGAGCTGCGACGCGCCGAGCATCGCGCTACTTGATTTGAGGGTGTGCGCCATCCGATGGATCTCGGTGCGCTGGTTGGTCGCTATCGCCGACCGCAGTGCGGCGAGCTGTTCGGGCGCGTGGTTGCGATACGCACCAATGCAGTCTGACAGGATGCTGAGACCGCCGGGGAACTTCTCAAACTCCTCGATGGCCCGCATATCGAGCGCTTGCCCTGCCGCCTCGGGTACCGGCGTATCATGCGACTGGGGGCTGTCGGTCGCCGCGGCCGCGGCATGGATCCAGCGACGCACCACCGCCATCAAGTCGTCCGCGCGGAATGGCTTGGGGACGTAGTCGTCCATCCCCGCCTCCAGGCAGCGCTCCCGCTCGCCCTCAAGCGCCGAGGCCGTCAGCGCGACGATGGGTATCGGCTTGGCGGTATGGCGCTGCTGCACTCGTATGGACCGCGTCGCCTCGTATCCGTCCATGACCGGCATCATGCAGTCCATGAAAATGAGGTCAAAGCTGCCTGACTGCGCCTCGCGCACGGCCTCGAGCCCATTCTCCGCCACGACGACGTGGCAGCCGAAGGACTCGAGGAGTCCGGCGGCGACGAACTGATTCACCGTATTGTCCTCGGCGAGCAAGACCCGGACGCCGGCGAACGGTGCCACAGGCATCACCGTCGGCAGATCGTCGGGCTCCGGCTTGGGATCAATGGGGACGTGCTCCATGCGACCGAAGGCGCCGCCTTCCGCTAGCGCGGCGATTCGCTCGGCCAGGTCGCGCTGCCGCGCCGGTTTGGTCAGGATGGCGTCGACGGGACCGGAGGATTCCGTCCCGAACGACAGGCCCTCGACCGAGCTGAGCAGCAGGATGGGAAGCGATGCCCAGAGGGGGTTGGCGCGAATCTGTTGCGCGACGGCACCGCCGTTCATGCTTGGCATCGCGTAATCCAGCACCACCACGTCGTAGGGCGAGACACCGTGCATGCGCCGCAGCTGCTCGAGTCCCCCCGCCCCGTCCTCCGCTTCGTCGACCAGGGCGCCCCACGCCATCAGTTGCTCGCGCAGCACCTCGCGGTTGGTTTCGTTATCGTCGATGACGAGCACGCGACGTCCGCTGAGCGTCGGGGCGGAGGTACTTGCTGCATCGTCGGCGGGAGCGCGCTGATCAAGCGCTACATCGAACCAGAACGTCGAGCCGACGCCGGCCGTTGTCTCGAATCCGACCTCACCGCCCATCAGTTCGACAAGCTGCTTCCCGATGGCGAGGCCGAGGCCCGTGCCGCCGAACTCCCTCGTCGTGGAGGAATCCGCCTGCACGAAGGGATGGAACAGCGCCCCCACCTTCTCCGGCGGAATGCCGATCCCGGAGTCCCGCACCTCGAAGCGGACACGCTGACGTAAGCCAGCCACCGCCTCAGTGCTCACGCGCACTTGGACGGAGCCCTTCACCGTGAACTTGATCGCGTTACTCAGCAGGTTGAGCATAACCTGCCGAAGTCGCATCGAGTCCCCGTAGACGCTCGCATGAAACTCCGGCGAGATGCGCACGACGAACTCCAGTCCCTTCTGGTGCGCGCGCGGCGCAAGTGCCTCACAGACCTCCTCGACCATCTGTCGCAGATCAAAATCGAGGCAATGCAGCGTCAAATGCCCCGCTTCGATTTTCGAGTAATCGAGGACCTCGTTAATGAGCTCCAACAGCTCTTCGGCCGACCGATGCGCGATGTCGGCGAAGCGACGCTGCCGTTGACCAAGTTCCGTGGCCGTCAGGAGTTCAAGCATGCCCAGCACGCCGTTGAGCGGGGTGCGGATTTCGTGACTCATATTGGCCAGAAAGTGCGATTTTGCACGACTGGCCTCGCGCGCGGTTTTCGCACTGGTCTCAAGCTCGCTCCACTGCGCGTTCAGTCGTTGCAACATCAGGTTGAACGCGCGGGCGAGCATGCCCATTTCGTCACGCACATCGTTTTCAGGCAACGCCTCGAAATGTCCGTCCCCGACGGCGGCCGCCGCTTTCGCGAGCGCGCGCATTGGGGCGGTAACCCTGCGCGTGAGGAAGTGGGCCACAGGCATGGCCAGTACGAGGAATGCGAGTGTCGCAAGGGTGATCTGCTTGAGCAACTGCTGCTCGTAGTCCTGCGTCGGGCGGAGGGACACGCCCATCTGCACGAAGCCCAATGGCGCCCGGGGTTGCGGTTGCTCGGGGCCGAGCTGATCGCTGCCCGCCGGGCTGGCGCTCGCGGTGACAATGGGCACGGCGATGTCGAGCACGTCATCGCCGCCGATACGCAGTCGACGCACCACGTGCGAGGGGTCGACCCCGAGCAACGTGGCGCCGGCGCTCGCCGCATTGAGACGCCGGTCCATGACCGTATCGCCGGCGAGGCGGAGGATCCGGACGTACGCGATTTCGTCCATGTCGTCGAGTCGCTGCACCAGCGACTGTAGACCGTCCGAGCTTCCGGTGTAGACGGCGTACTCGCTGTTGGCAGCGACTAACTGCGCCATGGCCGTGGCATGCGCCTGCAGATCTTTGAGTTCTTCCCGCTGTTCGCGCAGGAAGAGCATCACGGCATTGACGGTGACGCTGAGGAACACCGCACCAAACACGAGCGCCGTGACCTTGAACGCCAGGCCGCGCATGCGGATGCGCGGCCACCACCGTTTGGTCGTCATCGGACAATCTCGGCGGCGCTGGCGATCAGCGTGGGTGAGACTACGAGATACATCATGTCGGCGACTCGCGTATTCAGCGACAATCGCACCGTACGCGGCGCCACAATGCCGACGCTGCGGCCGGACGCTCCGTCGAGCATCCGGACGGCGGCGTCAGCCGTCTGAACGCCAAGATCTGTGTAGTCGCGATCGAGCGAGTAGACGGCGCCTGCTCTGACCCATTGCGCAGACAGGCCGACGAACGGCACGCGACTGCGCAGGGAGGCGAGCAGCACCGCCTTGGCCGTCTCTGGTGTGAGGACCAGTTCATCGGGGATTCCCCAGATGGCGTCCGCGCTCGCGGCGAGTGCCGAGAGGGCGGCCGGTAATTCCGACGGGTTGGTGACGCGACGCGCCACGATGACGAGGCCGCGTTTTTTGGCGGACTCGCGGGCCTGCTCCACCAACTTGGCGTTATCGTCGGTGCTAAACAGCACCCCGACGCGTCGCACCTTCGGCAAGATGCGTTGGATCCATTCCAGCTCGACATCCACTGGGAAGGCCAACACGACGGCGGCCGCGGCGCTTGCCTCGGGAAGGGCGCTCTCACGTGCGAGGAGCGCGGCAATCGTGGGTACGCTGCGAAACTCCGTCGTGGCACGGGTGGTCGCACGGGTGCCAAGCGCCAGTACCAGATCGGGAGAGGCTCCACTGCGCGCGCCCCCCGCGCGAGGGGCGTCCGCCTCGTACTCAACGGAGATATCAGCCCGGCGCCCCAGTTCCGCGAGGCGCTTTCGAAATCCTGCGAGCAGTTCGGTTGATGCGGCATTCGCCGCCGGCTGCAGCACGACGATGCGCGCGGTCGCGCGTGCGTTGACCTCCTGTGCACGCACGGCCATGGGCCGAGTGAATGACAGGGCAACGCCTAGGGCGATGAGGCCCCAACCGAGAAGGAGGCGTGGTCTGCGGTCGATGAACGACCGGGCGCGCGCAAGGCAGGACATCCGAAGGCCGTTCAACGCGACAATTGCACGGACAGACGAACGCTGCGCCGATCCTGCGGAATGGCGCGCTGCCGAATATCGGCCGGCGAGGGAAAGCCGTAGCGTCGGTCCAGGACATTGTACACGCTGGCACTGGCCCGTGCGCCATGCCAGCTCTTGAGCGTGAGGAGGGTCAGATTGGCGACCACGAAGCCCGGCACTGATTCCCGTCGCGCATTCAGCCGTGCGCTCATCGCGACGGCTTCGACGGCCGCGCTGAGTCGTTCGTGATAGAGCGGCGCGGCCAGGTGCAGCTTCCCCACATGTCGTGGCGAGTTTTCCTCCTCCTGTCCGGACTTCGTGTACTCGGTCCGCTGCAGGGTGTAACTGAGACGAGCGGTGGCCGACCCAACGTTGACCTCAACCTCGCCCTCGGCCCCATTGGCGGCCACTCGACCATCGTTCTCGTACACCAGCTTCGAATCGGCCGAGTCGACCTCAAGGCTGATGAGGTCCTTCATCTTCGTTCGATAGAGGGAACCAGAGAGCAGCAGCCACGGTGCCGCACGGTGCTGTGCGACCAGTTCACGCGTCTGGATCTGTTCGGGGCCAATGTGGAGCGGTCGCTTCGCGGAGACGCCGTCTTGGTAATAGAGCTCGTAGTTGTTGGGGGGACGAAACGAGCGTCCGAGAAGCAGCTTGAGGCTGGACTCCTGGCCATTCCCGAGAATCAGTGCGAGACGCGGATTGGTCGTGCCGCCAAACGATCCGTAGTGGTCGTGGCGCACCCCGCCGTTGACGATGAACCGTCCAATCCGGACTTCATCCTGTGCAAACAGGGCCCACACGTCACTGCGTGTGTTATCGGCGAATGGCACGGCGCCGGGGGCGGTGACGCTTTGGGACTGCCGAAGATTGTCGCGGAACTCGCCGCCCACGATCAATCGCTGGCGTGATCCCAACGTGCGCACATAGCGCGACTCACCGATGAGAACGCGACCGTTCGCGTCTTCACGATGCTGACCATCGCTGTACACGTACTTACCGTCGTAGTCTGATCGCAAATACGCCACGGAGGCAGACAGCACGGCGTTGTTCTCGAACGTGTGATCGTACGCGGTTTTCACCTGCAGCGTCCGGTCCATCGTGCGCGAACCCGGTACGTTGAACAGGGTTCCGAAACTCGCCGTGGGAATGTCTTTCTGGCGTTCGGCGAACGCGATGTGGCTACTGAATTCGCCGATCGCCATGGACGCAAATGCGCTCTCCCTGCGCTCACCGTCAAGCCCCGCGGCGATGCCGCGATTGGTGGCGGCCGCGTCGAACTCGGGGAAGTACAGATCCTGACCACGGCTGTCATATGCCCCCGCCGACGCGAAGTACTCCAGACCCGCGGCGCGGCGCTGACCGGTGGAGAGTCGCATGGCCCGCGTGCCATAGCTGCCGGCCTCCAGATTGAGCGTGGTGCGCTGCACATCACGCCCATGACGGGTAATGATGTTCACCACACCGAAGACCGCGCCGGCCCCGTAAATGGATGAACTCGGGCCGCGAATGACCTCAACGCGCTCGATTTGGTCGAGATCGACCACGGATTCGAGGCCGAGATACGCGGCGTCGAAGATGTTTTCGTTGACGCGCACGCCGTCGAGCAATACGAGGACGCGCGAGTTGTAGTCACCCGACGGGCCGAATCCGCGCACCGCGAGATACGTGTAGTTGCGGTCGTTGGTGGTGTTAAACCCGCGCACGCTGTTGATGAGGGCCCCGAGCGTTCGCCATCCGAAGCGCTCGATTTCATTGCGCGTGACGATGGTGACCGAGGCGGGGGCTTCACTGACGCCTTGCTCGAAGCGTGAGGCGCCGAGGACCGTGCCGATATCGCCAACGATGGCGTCTTCGGCCGCACGGGTGGGCGGCGTGCCCTGAGCGACGGCCACGCCCGCGCGGGTGGAGAGCGCCAGGACAAACGCCATGGCGCAACCGATGAGCGATCCATGGCGCGCACGGAGTGTGCGCCACGTCTGTGGAGTCGTCGCGGGACCGATCATCAGCAATCAGACAAAGTGGCGGGAGCCTCGCTTTCCAAACGTCTGGTCCCCTCGTAACGAGGGACGAATTCCCCCTCATACCGTCACGACGCGGGCACGCCGGCCGAGAGCCGCCCCGCGTTGACAAAGCCGGTCGCGCTCCTTAACCTCGCGCCATGAAGGCCGTCCTAGACCGAGGCGCCGTCGCAAGGGCGACGTCAGGGAAGGCTCGTCGACCACTCGACCGATTATCGGTCAGGGAGAACGCTGTGCAATGCTTTCGTCGTTCGTCCGCGCTCGCCGCGCTGACGCTGGCCCTCTGGGCGATCATTCCGAGTGCGGCCGGTGCACAGGGATATTCCGCTACCGTGTGCGCGAAGGGAGAGGGTGGCATCACGCTCTCCGTGCAGGGGCCTCTGATCGTGCTGAAGGGCGGCATCTGCCCGGGAGACGACGCCAAGTTCGTGGCCTTCCTGGCGACGGTAGACCCGTCGATTCGCACCATCAAGCTGACCAGCGGTGGTGGGAACGGTCAGGCGGCTCAGGCCATGGGCGTTGTGATCCGTGAGCGCGGCTACAGCACCTACGTGGACGGTTCGAAAGACCGCTGCGCGAGCGCGTGCACACATATCTTCGCGTCCGGCGTGAAGCGGTACTACGCCGGAGCGGGCAGCATCGTGACCGGACCGGACTCGACCCGCGGGCTGGGCTATCACTACCCGAACTCGCGTCATACTGACGAGACGGATGCCGACAAGGACAAAGGCTTCAACGCCATGACGGTTCCGTATCTCAACTCGATGCTCTCCCCTGACGGCGCCAAGGCCGTGATCGCCCTGATGTCGGGCAACCGCACCCCGAAGGTCACCTGGCTCAACGGCGACGAAGCGTTGCGCGCCGGAATCGCCACGTCGCTGGTGGCTCCGAAGTGAGCCACCGCCCCCACCGCCCCACCCAGTCCCTCGTGCTTCGACATTCTCCCAATCGCTTCACGGCGATACTCATCGCGGCCCTGTGTGTCGCGCCGCTGACGCCGACTGCATCGCTTCAGGCGCAAGCGGCGGTTTCGGTGACGCATGGCCCGATGCTCGGTCGCCTGACGGCGAATCAGGTCGCCGTTTGGGTGCGCACCTCCGCCCCCGGGACCTTTCGCGTGCGCTACGGCGCCACTGCCGCCGCGCTCACCGAGATGTCGCCAGTTGGCACGACGGTGCTCGGCAACGACAACACGGGTTCCGTGCTCCTTCAAGGCCTTACGCCCGGCACGACCTATTTCTACCAGGTGGTGCCCACCGGCAAGGAATCGGCCCCAGTGCGGCCGGACGGCTCGTTCATGACGTTGCCCGACGCAGCATCGGTGCGCAATGCGGAGCACAATCCGAACGGACTGTTCAACTTCCGTTTCGAGTTCGGCACGGGCAACAACCAGAACCCCAGCGGCGAGGGCCCGTGGCCGCCTGCATTCAAGACCATGCTGGACAAGTTGCAGGGGAAGGTGCACTTCGCGATTCAGAACGGCGATTTCATTTACGAGGAGAAGCGGGACTTTCCCGCGGCCGACTGGCGCACGCAGGTGGGGCTCACCGGCACCGCGAAGTCGCCGCGTGTGGTGGAGATGGCGCCCAGCATCGTGGGGGTGTGGGAGAATTACAAGTTGTACATGAAGCGCGGCGAAGCGTTGGCAGCATGGCATCGCAACATGCCGGGGCTCTTCACGTTCGACGACCACGAGATCATCGACAACATCGATGGCACGAGCACGGTGGGTCGTCGTGATCGCAAGGCGGTCTTCCGCGACATCGGCTCGCAGGCCTGGTACGACTATCTCGGGTGGGCGAATCCGGTCGCGCCGGGAGAGATTCGCATCGGCATGGCGCAACTCAAGGCGGGCAGTGACATCCTGACCGACGCCGAGGCCGACTTCGTGGCGAAGCCGGTGGACCTGAACGAAGCGGGTGCGCTGCACATCCACTGGGGCGGAAGCACCGCGGGTCTTCCTGACAAGGAAGTGCTGAATCAGGCCGACAAGGCCGGCGATGCAAACGCAGGCGTGTACGAGATCGTGGAGCGCATCGACGCGCACCGTCTCCGCATCCGGCCGGCGGTGACGAAGACCGAGACGGCGGCGTACTCGCTGGGGCGGCGCTCGTATTACGAGCAGCGCGTAGGCAACGCGCATTTCTTCTTCTTGGACACGCGCAGCTATCGCAGCGTAGGCGACGTGACGAACCCGGGGCGCACGGATCGCACGATGCTTGGGGCCCGTCAGAAGGCGTGGCTGAAAGACGCCATGAAGAAGAGCGATGCGGATATGTTCTTCATCGTCTCGCAGGTCACCCTCATGATTCCGCATGTGGGCGGTACCCCCGTCGCGAGCAGCGCGAACGGGCCGGCGACGATGGTGGTGGATCACGACGAAGCGTGGCCGGTATTCCTCGCCGAGCGCGAGGAGTTGATCAATTACTGGGATTCGCTGGGCAAGTCCGTCATGGTGCTCACGGGTGACTTGCACAACAGCTTCTCCGTGAAAGTCACAGACCGTGTGTGGGAGATGGCCTCGGGCCCGCACAACTCTCGCAATCACCGCGCGGATGCGGAAGGCGATCCGCCACCAAACGGCATGTTTGAGTCGGGTGGCCGCAAAGCGGATATCCGCTGGTCGAGCTACTTCCTCTCGGACATTCCGGCGCAGTTGGTGCGCCAGCCGATCTACACCACGGTGCAGATCAACAATGTCTTCAATAACCCGAAGGAAGCCGGCAAGAACCGCTGGGTGACGTATCCACATCCGCAGGTCATCTTCCAGTTCTTCGATGCACTGACGGGCGACCTGCTCTATGCCGAGACGATTCGCGTCAAGTAGTGCGTCGCTGCATCATGGTTGTTCCGCCGATGCTCCTTCCCTCTTCCATCGCCCATGCTGACCCTGCCCACCTACGCTGACGTCGTTGACGCTGCGCGTCGAATTGAAGGACACGCACATCACACGCCCGCCATGCGCTCGCGCACCATCAATGAGCGCCTAGGTGCCGAGTTGTTCTTCAAGTGCGAGAACCTGCAGCGCATGGGCGCGTTCAAATTTCGCGGCGCCTTCAATGCGCTGTCGCGGTTCACCGAGGCGCAGCGTGCAGCCGGCGTGATTGCGTTTTCGTCGGGCAACCATGCGCAAGCCGTGGCCTTGTCGGCGCGTCTGCTGGGCATACCCGCCGTGATCGTCATGCCGATTGATGCCCCGCAGGCCAAGATTGCGGCGACGCGCGGGTACGGTGGTGAAGTGATCACGTTTGATCGATTCACGCAGGACCGTGAGCAACTCACACAGGGGATTGCGGCGGAACGCGGCATGACGATCGTGCCGCCGTTCAATCACCCCGACGTGATCGCCGGTCAGGGCACGGCGGCGAAGGAACTGTTCGAGGACGTCGGCGCACTGGACTATCTGTTCGTGTGCACCGGCGGCGGTGGTCTGCTGAGTGGCTGTGCGCTGGCAGCCCGTGCGCTGTCGCCGGAGTGCAAGGTCATTGGCGTGGAGCCCGAAGCCGGCAACGATGCGCAGCAGTCGTTTCGCAGCGGCGCGATTGTGAAGATTCCGGTACCTCATACCATTGCGGACGGCGCGCAAACGCAAGCGCTCAGCCCACTGACGTTCGGCATTATCCAGCGCGACGTGCATGACATGCTGACAGTGTCCGACGCGCAGCTGGTGGAGGGGATGCGTTTCTTCGCCGAGCGGATGAAGCTGATCGTGGAGCCGACCGGCGCCTTGGGGCTGGCCGGCGCCTGGCACGGCGGTTTGCCGATTCAGGGGAAGCGCGTTGGCGTCATTGTCAGCGGCGGCAACGTGGACCTGGCGCGTTTCGCCGAGTTGGTCACCGCCGCCTAGTGGCGCGAGGGCGGTCACACGATCATGGCCGGACGCGCAGAGCACGCGCGGCCGGCCATTTTTGCGCCCCGCTACTGAATACCGAGGAGGTGGATGAGCGCGATGCTCAGCCCGATGAGCACCGCCAGTGAGGCGATGACGGCTGCGACCACCCGTCCACCGGCGCGGGTGACGGCGCGCACATCCACGCCGAGCCCCAGGGCCGCCATAGCGGCAATGGTCAGCCAGCCAGAGACCGTGCGCGTGGGCTCAACGATGGGGAGCGGGATCACGCCGGCGGACCGCAGGCCCGCGAGCGCGATGAACCCGACGATAAACCACGGCACGAGGCTGGTCAGCGCGAGGCGGGGGGCGGCCTCGCCGTTGCCGGTTCGCGCGATGCGATGACGCAACGCGAAGAAGATGACCACCGGTCCGAGCATGAGGACGCGCACGAGCTTAACGAGCGTGGCCACCTGCCCAGAGAGCACGCTCACCGGAAATGCCGCGGCGAGCACCTGAGGCACCGCGTAGACCGTCAGTCCCGCGAGTACCCCGTACTGGTAGAACGACAGTCCCAGCGGCTGCACGAGCAACGGGAGCCCGAGCACGACCGCCACCCCAAGGATGGCGGTGAAGGCGATGGAGGACGCGACATGTTCGGCGTCCGCGCCGATGACCGGCGCGACGGCGGCGATCGCGGAGTTGCCGCAGATGGCGTTACCGCAGGCGATGAGGACCGCCAGCGGGTGCGGTAGCCCCACGACGCGGGCAATGAGGTAACTGCAACTCAGGCCGATGACGACGAGCAGCACGATCCCGACGGCGAGGGCCGGCCCCGCCCGCACGAGCAGTGGCAGGTCCACCGAGATGCCGAGCAACAGGACTGCGACCTCGAGGAGCTGCTTCGCGGTGAAGCTGACGCCACGCATGACCCGAGAGGAGGGGGCCTTGATGGTACGGACGAGCGTGCCGAACAGAATCGCGAGGACGAGCGCCTCGATCACGGGGCGCCCAAGCAGTCGAGTCTCTACGCTGGCGGTGAGCCACGCGGCGGCGGCGATGACCACGGATAGCGCGAGGCCGGGCGCGAGATCACTGAGTCGATCGAGCGGACGCGTGCGGATGGATGAGCCGACGGTGGCGATGAGACGGTAGGCGAGGAGTGAATACAGGCGGGCCCGCAATAACAGAGGGGCGACCGACGTCTGACAGAGAACTAATCGGTCCCGCCCTGAGCGCTACGGATGCCGACCAATAGGCGTTGGCGGCGGGGAGCGTTCGCCCCCGTGCATTCGCGTCGCGGACCGGCCGCGTCGCTACTTTGTCTCCATGAGCACACCGCATCTCCTGATTATCGACGCGCAGTCGCTGGCCGGTCGCGCGGCGCACGTGGCCGCCGGCGATGTAGACAACGGCGTGCGCCTCTGGTGCCAGATGGCGCGAGGGGCCGCCCTGGACATTGCGGCCACCCACGTCGTCGCGGCATGGGATCATGAGGGGCCGACATTCCGGCACGCACTCTTCCCGACGTATAAGCATCGTCGCACCGGCTCGATGCGCGCACGGATCACCCCCATTCGCGAGGGGGTGGAAGCGACCGGGATCGCGAGCGTGAGCGTCGCGACGTACGAAGGCGACGACAGCGTCGCGTCGCTGATGGCGCGATTTCGGGCTGACGCACGAGTCACCGTGCTCTCCAACGACTCAGACTTGCTGCAGTTCGTATCCGATGGCGTGGATGTGGCGACCTACGTGGGCGTTGGGAAGGGGCCGAATGGGACGCGAATAAAGCCGTGGAGCAGCTCCGAGGTTCTCGCGAAGTTCGGCGTGCTGCCCGCCAATCTGCCCGCCTTTAAGGCGCTGTGCGGGGAGGAGGGCGACGACATCCCCGGCGTGAAAAGCGTGGGCAAGGGGACAGCCGTCAAGCTGCTCCGGCGCTGGCAGACCATCGAGAAGGCGCTTGAGGCCAGCGAGTTTGTGAGTCACCGTGACGACACGGCCAAACTGGCCGGGCAACATGAGCACCTACGCCTGATGCTGCAGCTCACCACCATCCGTCAGGATGTCCCGTTACCCGAACTGACGCTGTCCCAGTGCACCGTTGGGGGCGTGTCGTGGCCCGGAGGCTCGACGGCTCGGGGCGCCTCGGTCGTGCACCGCATGGCGGCAGGGCCTGGACTCGAGGACGTGCCCTTCCCCGAGTAATGGCGGCCGCCCGCGCGTGGCCTCAGTAGCGGAACGCGTACTGTACTTTCACCAACAGTTGATTGGACGCGAGCCCCCAGCGGGAGTCGATGCGTTGCGTGGGATCGGTGGCGATGCCGCGCAAGACCGGCTCGCCGGAGACGGCATCGAAGCGGTCGTGCTGGAGATTGTGATTGTAGACGATGAACAGGTCGCCGAGTGGCGAGAAGGTCCAGCGGAGTCGCGTATTCGCCCCGATGGCGTCGGAGCTGTTGTCGTACTGCACGTAGCTGTTGAATTGCAAATTAGGCGACACATTCACCCGCAGGCGTGACCCGAACAGGTTCTGCGTGAAGCGCCCCTCGCGCAGGGCCCCCTCGTTTCGGGTGCCGTTGACCTCGACGATAATGAGGGATGACGGCTTCCAGCTCGCGGTGAGAACGAACTCGTTGAGGCTCCCCGAGTAGAAGTCGCCGAACCACCACGTCGCCTGCCCGGAGAATCGCCGCTTGGCCGCGAGCCCCGCCTCGGCCCGGTAGCGTTTCCAGTGGTATGTCCCCGTGGGGATGGTGACACCGTCGGCGATCTTGAACGGCGTCCGGAGTCGCTCGCCGGTAGGGACGACATTGAGTTCGAAGCGATCGCCGCTTTCGAGGCGCCAGTTCACCGGCGCGGTAAAGATGCGATAGCTCTCCCAGTGGCCGGCCAAGTCCGCGACCAGCGTGTTCTGGGACTCGAAGACCATCTGCCGCACGTGGAGTCCGGCGACGGGGCGTTGCGGCCGAGGGCTGTAGTTGACGTTCAGGGTGGCGATCTGCACGGCCGGTCGTGGCACGAAGCCGACGGCGGGTGCGAAGGCATCCCCCAGCCATTTGTACGTCGCGGCGACGTCGACGAGATCGTTCGGGAAATCGACTTTCGCCCCGAAGGCGTTGGCCCGACCGACGACGGGCTTGCCGAGTGCGTCCGGCCGATGCGAGGTCGCCAACTGCCAGACGCCGGCCAAGAGGTTGCGATGCCCGAGGAACCGCGACGTCTGGAACGTGGCATCAGTTCCGGCGAGCCACTGGCGCGGCGCGCCCGTGGGGTCACCGAACGTTCCGATCAGGCCGACCGACGATTCGCGCAGCACATTCTGCCGGAGCCGCAGGACGCCCATGGTGTTATCGGTGGCGAGCGCTTGGAATCCGGGTGCGTCCGCACGCCCCGTGTGCACGACCAGCGCGCCGACATTGGTGCGTCCCTGGCGGCCGTTGATCTTCGCGCCGGCGCGAATGGGAATTTCCTGTCCGTTCAGCAGACCGATACGACGACTGAAGAAGGGCCGGACGTCGCTGGCGATGCCGAGTCCGAAGTCGAAGATGTCCGCCCCTTCGAGGAAGAAGGAGCGCTTCTCGGGGAAGACGAGCGGGAATCGCGTCAGGTTGGTGCGCCGCGTGTCGACTTCCGTCTCGGCGAAGTCGGTGTTCACGGTGAGCGAACCGAGGGCATTGGCCCCGAGCCGCTGGGTGACATCGAGAATGGCCGCCTGATCTCGGCGCAGCTCCGTGTGCGCTTGGGGGATCCCTGCGCCCGCCGTCATCGCCGGGCGCACACTGAGCCCGATGCCGAGGGCGAAGTCCGGCAAGGCGGTGAGGCGTCCGGCGCGGTACGTCTGGGTGACTTTGTAGTCGCGCAGGGCGCCGGCCCACCGCGCGGTCTCCTGCAGGCGCTGCACGCGACGCTGCACGTTGAAGCCCCACTCTCGCAGGCCGGGGCGGAAGAGCAGACTGCGCACGGGAATGCGGATCTCCGCGCTCCAGCCGTTGGCACTGCGCGCGGTGGCGGCGTCCCAGACGGCATCCCAGCTGGCGTTCTCCGTCGCGCCCTGATCGGTCACCAAGGCGTCGTAGCGTGCGCCGTTTGGATTGACGGCGAAGACGTACCCAGAGCGCCCGTCGAGATAGGTGTCGAGGACGATCTTGAGGTGATCTTCGTTGGTGAGCGAGGCGTCGCGCTCACGCGCGAAGCTGACGATGCCGGTCGGTCGCGGATCGTCGGCGCGAATCCCGAAGATGATGTCGTTTTCGGTGGCGATGACGCGGATAACGGTGCGGCCCGCGGGGGTGGCGCCGACGGTCGGTTCGATCTCGGTAAGCGCGGCGATGGAGTCTGCGCGCGCCCATTCGGGTTCATCCAACCGCCCATCGAGTCGGATGGTGCCTTTGCTACTCGCCACGCGCAGTGACGGCGTAGCGGGTGCTGACGCGGCGCTCTGCGCGGCGCTCTGCGCGGCGCTTTGCGCGGCGATGGGCGCGGGCGTCAGGAGGGCCACGATTACCACGCCACGGATCGACGCGCGACGTGCGAGGGCAGTGCCCGATAGGAGAGCGTTCACGAAGGAGAGAGGGAGCAATGCGGTGCTGGCATGCGTGCGGCGCGCCGGGAAACAGCAACGGCCCCCAGAGGATGGGGGCCGTTGCGATATCTCTAATTTTTTGATGCGTTGTTGTTGACCAGAGAGCCACAGATCGGGATTGAACCGATGACCGCCCGATTACGAATCGGGTGCTCTACCACTGAGCTACTGTGGCGTAATTCACCTGCTGTCACGGTGAGGTGCCGTGGATGCTGCGACCGTTGCTGGAAATGCCCTCGCGCGGACTCGAACCGCGACGCCTTTCAGCACTACCACCTCAAAGTAGCGTGTCTACCAATTCCACCACGAGGGCGTCCGTCTGCTACACCGGCGAAGCCGGCCCACCACCTTCTACTGCTTCCCAAGTGCTGCGTCACGAACAACGGGAGCGACGGGGCTCGAACCCGCGACCTCTCGAGTGACAGTCGAGTGCTCTAACCAAACTGAGCTACGCCCCCAACTCCAACTACACCGGCATCTCCGTCAGCCCCAGCATCAGGAGCCCATAGCTCCAACGGGAGTCGAACCCGTCTCTCAACCTTGAAAGGGTCGTGTCCTAACCGATAGACGATGGAGCCAACAACCCTGCGTCCAACACCAGCAGTAGCGATAACGGGATTCGAACCCGTGTTCCAGCCTTGAGAGGGCCGTGTCCTAGTCCCCTAGACGATATCGCCGTCGTTATCGCACAACACCTCGTCTTGCTCCGCGCGTTGCCGCCCGGACGCGCTTCGAATCAACATAACCGATACCGCAAGAAGCAGCTGATATCGGCTCCAACAGGCCCGGAGGGAATCGAACCCCCAACCGCCGGTTTTGGAGACCGGTGCTCTACCAATTGAGCTACGGACCTCCGGGAACGACGGCACAACAGGTTACTGGCGCCGACGCTCTCGATGC
Source organism: Candidatus Kuenenia stuttgartensis (assembly GCA_943330235.2). GTDB lineage: Bacteria > Gemmatimonadota > Gemmatimonadetes > Gemmatimonadales > Gemmatimonadaceae > Gemmatimonas > Gemmatimonas stuttgartiensis_A. The sequence goes on along the minus strand of CALQGY020000029.1, from coordinate 17,324 downwards.
GACTCAGGGTGACCGACGGGAATTGAACCCGCAACCCCCGGAACCACAATCCGGTGCTCTAACCAATTGAGCTACGGCCACCAGGTCGAACGAATGGCCGAAAAAGCCCATCGTTCGGAAACTTCGTTGAACGAAACCGCCGAGCGAAACAACTCACCAAGGCAGTCGGAAATCGTAACCAAACCCGCGCGCATTTGCAAGCTCTCGCCGCTTGCAAATTCTGCGCGCCGTTGATCAGTCCTTGGCGCGATCGAGATATTCGCCGAGCGTCGGATTCACGCGAATGCGCGTTCCGGTTTCGACAAACTCGGGGACGTTGACCGTCACGCCGTTCTCAAGCTTCGCCGGCTTGGAGGACGCGTTCTTCGTCGCGCCACGAACGACCGGCGCCGTGTCCACGATGGTCAAGATGAGCGAGTTCGGCAACTCGATGCCGATGGGGCGACCGTTGTAGTACTCCGCGAGGATCTTCATCCCGGGCTGCATCCACGGCGCCGCATCGCCCAGCGCTTCCTCGTCCATCTCAATCTGGTCGTAGTTCGCGACGTTCATGAAGTGGTACGAATCTCCGCCCTGGTACATGAACTCGAGCTCGTTCGTTTCCATGTCGGCCTTCACGATGGTGTCGGCGGCACGGAAACGATGTTCGAAGTTGGAACCGGTCCGGAGGTTCTTGAGCTTCGCCTGCACCATGGCGCGCAGATTGCCAGGGGTGTGATGACGGAATTCAACGACACGGCACGGGTCGCCCTCGAAGACGAGGACCATGCCGCGGCGGATCTGAGTGGCAGAGAAGGCCATACTGGCGACACCTGGAACGATCAGGGGAACGCGAGCTGCGGGGTGCCCCGCGCCTGCGATTGTTGGACAGCCTTCAAGTCTATCCGGTTTAGCGCGCTGGGGAAAGGCCGTCCCAGTGCATTATCGCCGCGCGGGCTTGCCGGTGGTCCCGCCGCCCGATCGACGTTCCGCCCCGACCGCTGGGACGGGGCCCGAGTTGGCACGCCGCTCGACCGTGATCTGGACGTCGACCAGTCGCCGCTCCGTCAGCGCCGCCGGCGGGAGCGACCGAGTCACGTCCGCGCGTTCGTCGAAATGCTCACAGAGCCCTCGGACGGCTCCCTCAAGGAGGCGAGCGAGCAATTCCGGCCCATCGAACCCGATGCGAATGGTCTGGGCATCCAGCAGGTCCGCCCAGAAATGCGGGCTTGCGGTTCCCGGTAAGAGGCGCTGCTGGACCTCGTGGGCGAGCGCGTCGACCTGCAGCAGCATGGAGCGAGCCGACGTGTGATTCTTGGTCAGCACCGGCAACGCGTTTGACAGGTGCCGCGCGAGTTGCAGCCCCGCCCATTCGTAGATCTCCGACGGGGAGCGGCGACGGACCGTGACCATCGCGCCGAGCAGATCCGCGACCCGATGTGTATGCGCCTCCGCAGCGGCCCCGCTATTCGCGAGTGCGAGGACAGCCGCCAGCTCGGAGGGACCGAACTCCCGACGGATCAGGTCCTCAAGCAGCTCGGGTAACGTCGCCATCGGCGGACGAGACATGTCGGGGGGAATGACGAGAGGCGAACGGGGGAGCGTTAATCGGGGCGCCGCCGGCGCTCATCGCGTCGCGGCAGACGTTTGGAATCCGGTGAGGATGGGCGCCAATGCGCGCCACACTGTTTCAGCAACGCGCTTCGACCCTTCGACGTTGGGATGGATCCCGTCCGCCTGGTTGAGACGGGCGTCACCGGCCACCCCTTCGAGCAGGAACGGCAGCAGGGTGACGTTGGTTTCCCGCGCGGCTTCGGGGTACACCGCGTGAAATCGGGTGGTGTAGGAGCGACCGAGGTTGGTGGGCGCTTCCATCTGCATGAGCAGGATGCGCGCCGACGGCTGCCGGCGTGCGACGGTGCGAATGAGGGCCACGATGTTGGCTTTCGTGGAGTCGGGATCCACGCCGCGCAGACCGTCATTGGCGCCAACTTCCAGGATCACGGCGGCCGCGGGTTGATCGAGCACCCAGTCGGCGCGACGCAGGGCGCCGGCCGAGGTTTCGCCGCTCAATCCGGCGTTGACCAGCGTGAGCGGGAATCCGGCGGAGTCGATTTTGCGTTGCAGCAGTGCGGGATACGCACGATCTGGGTCGAGCCCGAGCCCGGCGGTCAGGCTCGTGCCGAGGAGTACGACTCGTTTGCGCGGGACGCGGGTATCGGAAGCTCCGGAGACGGTTGCCGAGGCTGCGGGTGCTCCGGTTGATTTCCCGTCCGCGGGCGTTGAAGCCGGTGCGTTGCGTTCCGCGGGGACCGCGACCGCCGCGCGATCGGCGGTTCCGCAGGCGACCGTTCCGATGATCAGTAGTGCGAGTCCGCCGGCAACGGCGGCCCGTCTCACTTCCCTTTGCACCATACGCATGCTTGTCGCTCGCGGGTTGACCAAATCGTATCAAAGCGGAACGCAGCCGCTCACTGTGCTGCAGGATGTGTCGTTCGAGGTACCGCAAGGCGCCTTCGTGTCCATCGTCGGCCCCTCGGGGAGCGGCAAGACGACGCTTCTGGGCCTGCTCGCTGGTCTGGACACGCCAACCAGCGGCACGGTCACCTTGGATGGTATCGATTTAGGGAGCCTGAGCGAAGACCAACGGGCAATGCTGCGCGGTGCGAAAGTTGGCTTCGTGTTCCAGAGCTTCCAACTCATCCCGACGCTGACCGCGCTGGAGAACGTCCAGGTTCCGCTGGAGCTGGCGGGGAGCGTCTCGACGCGCGAGGCCACGGCCCGAGCACGGGACCTGCTGGCCCGCGTGGGGCTCGGGGACCGTACGCATCACTTTCCGCAACAGCTGTCCGGCGGCGAGCAGCAGCGCGTCGCGCTGGCGCGCGCGTTCGTGAACGCGCCGCGGATCCTCTTTGCCGACGAGCCCACGGGGAATCTGGACGGCGTGACCGGCGAGCGGATTGTGGAATTACTGGAAGCGCTCAACCGCGAAAAGGGGTGCACCATTGTGCTGGTCACGCATGACGGTGCGTTGGCGGCGCGCACGCAGCGCACCATCCGCCTCCGCGATGGCGTGGTGGTGGAGGATACGCATCATCGGGCCGCCCCGGCTGGCACGACGGAGACGGCGTGACGGCCGCGGCGCTGCTGCGACTCGCGTGGCGCGAAAGCCGCACGGCCCGCCGGCGATTGGCGCTCTACATGTCCTCCATCGCCTTTGGTGTGGCGGCGCTGGTGGCGATTGATTCGTTCGCCGGAAACGTCACGCGTTCGATCCGCGACCAGTCGCGGACGTTGCTGGGCGGTGACATCTCCATTCAGGCCCGCGCCGCGTTTCCTGCGGTCGTGGACACGCTGCTGGATTCGTTGACGACGCGCGATGTTCCGCACGCACGGATTACGACGTTCGCGTCGATGGCGCTGGCGGCGCCGTCCGGAAATACACGTCTGGTGCAGGTGCGCGCCGTCTCGCCGGGCTACCCGTTTTACGGTACGATCGAGACGGTACCGGCCAACGGGTGGCGTTCGGTCCACGACACGCCGGTGGTGTTTGTGGATGCCTCCCTGCTGATCGCGCTGGATGCGGCGGTGGGCGATTCGCTCAAGCTGGGCACGCGCGTATTCCGCATTGCGGGGACGCTGGGGAACGTGCCGGGCGACGCGGGGATCACGGCGGTCATTGGACCGCGGGTGTACCTGTCGGACCGGTGGGTGGAGTCGACCGGGTTGTTGAAGTACGGCAGCCGCGCCGAGTACGACGCGGTGCTGCGCCTTCCGGTGACGCTGGCGGCGAAGCGGGAGGCGGCGCTGTTCGCACGCACGCTACGTCGGCGGATTGATCCGCGAGCGGCCGCGTTGCAAGAGGCAGCGGAGGCCCGGGGTGAGGGGTCCGACTCGCGCGGTGGGCAGGATGCGCCGGATACCACGGCGGGCGCGTCACCCGACGGCTCGGCGCCGGTGACCGTCGGTGCGCTGGCGGGGAAGGACTCGGCGACGAAGGCGGCGTCCACCGAGGACTCAACGCCTGGGCGCGCCGCAGCGCGTGACTCCGCGTTACGTGCGTCGGGCGGTGCGGCCGCGCTGACGACGCCGGGGCCCCGTACCCGCGTCCGCGTGAAGACGGTGGCCGACACCGAGCGCGATTTCACGGAAGCGGTGGTGCGCTTAGCCGACTTCCTGAGCATCATCGGGCTGATCGCGCTCTTGCTGGGCGGGATCGGCGTGGCGAGCGGCGTGAATGCGTTCGTCGCGGCGAAAATTGACACGGTGGCGGTGTTGCGGTGCCTCGGCGCGACCAGCCGTCAGGTGCTCGCGCTCTATGTGGTGCAGGCGACCGCGATGGGGTTTGTGGGCGCGCTGGCGGGCGTCCTGCTGGGCGTTGGGGTCCAGTTTCTGCTCCCGCGCGTCGTGGCGGACTTCTTGCCCATCGACGTGACCATCGCGTTGGAGCCGCGGCCGCTGATGTTGGGGTTGGCGACGGGTGTGTGGGTGGCGCTCATCTTCGCCCTGCGCCCGCTGATGGCGCTGCGCCATGTGTCACCGTTGCAGGCGATTCGGCGCGAGATGGATTCGACCGCGATGCCGAGCGAGTGGAAAGATCCCGCGCGTTTGACGATCGACGCGCTGCTGGTTGGCAGTCTGGTTGCGATCATTCTCGCGCGCATCGGCGACGTGCGCGAGGGGCTGATTATCAGTGCATCGATTGCCGGGGCGCTGGTGGTGTTGTGGGTGGCTTCGGCGCTGCTCATTGCCGGTGCGCGACGTAGCACGCGTCCCTCATGGCCGTTCACGCTGCGTCAGGGGATTGCGAACCTTCATCGTCCGGCCAACCAGACGCGCGCGGTCACGTTGGCGCTGGGGTTCGGTGCGTTCTTGCTGAGCACCGTGTACCTGGTACAAGCGAACCTGCTGGGTCGTGTGCAAGCGACGGCCGATACGAGCGCCGGCAACCTGTTGTTCTTCGATGTGCAGGACAATCAGGCGGCGCCGCTGGATTCGCTGCTGCGTGCGCGGGCGCTGCCCATCGTGCAGCGCACGCCGATCGTGACGATGCGCATCGACGCCGTGAACGGCCGCAGTGTGACCGCGCTCATCGCCGACACGCTGGTGCGTCGCGCGGGGTGGGCGCTGCGTCGCGAATATCGGTCGACGTATCGGGACTCGTTGGTGGGGTCCGAAGCGCTGGTGTCTGGAACATGGTTTGCGGATAGTGCGACACGGGCGCAGCAACGTGCGGCCAATCCTGATGCCCCCTTCCCCGTCTCGTTCGAAAGTGGCTTAGCGACGGATTTAGGGATTGCGCTCGGTGACACGGTGACGTGGAACGTGCAGGGCGTGCCGGTGCGGACGCTGGTGACGAGCCTGCGCACCGTGAACTGGGCGCGCTTTGAGGCGAATTTCTTCGTGGTGTTTGCGCCGGAGGCTATCCGTCGCGCGCCGCAGCAATTCGTGATGGTGGCGAATGTTGCCGACGCGGCAACGATGGCGGCGGTGCAACGAGACGTCGTGCGTGGATTCCCGAATGTATCCAGTCTCGATCTGACGCTGGTGCGCCAGACGGTGGGATCGATCGTGAATCGCGTGGTGTTGGCGATTCGTTTTCTGGGGCTATTCTCGTTGGCGATGGGCATCCCGGTGCTCTTCAGCGCGGTCGCGGCGACGCGGCGCGCGCGCCTGCGCGAGGGCGTGCTGCTGCGGACGTTGGGCGCGTCGCGCGCGCAGGTGGCGCGGATTCTGCTTGCTGAATACGGCGCGCTGGGGGCGCTGGGGGCGCTCACGGGGATGCTGCTCGCGTTTGCCGGTGCGTGGGGGCTGACCACTTTCGTCTTCAAGGATCCGTTTGATCCGGCCATCTGGCCAACGCTCGTAATTGGCGGCGGGATGCTGGTGCTGACCATGGGCATTGGGCTGCTGACGAGCCGCGATGTGTATAAGGCGACCCCGATGCAGGCCATCCGTGAGAGCTGATGGGCACAGATGCGGCACGCCGTGAAGCACGCCGCGAAGCACGCCGTGAAGCACGCCGTGAGGGATGCGTGAGCGATCTGTCGTTCGACTACATCGTCATCGGTGCCGGAACGGCGGGGTGCCTGCTGGCCAACCGGCTGAGCGCCGACGGGTCGAAGCGCGTACTGCTGATTGAAGCGGGTGGGACGGATCGCTACCACTGGATTCACATCCCGGTGGGGTACCTGTATTGCATCGGCAATCCGCGGACGGACTGGATGTATCGGACGGCCCCCGCGGCGGGCTTGAATGGCCGCAGTCTCCGCTATCCGCGCGGGAAGGTGCTCGGCGGCAGCTCGAGCATCAACGGGATGATCTACATGCGCGGTCAGGCGCGCGACTACGACCAGTGGGCCGAAGACACCGGCGATCCCCGCTGGCGCTGGGAGCACAGCCTGCCGCATTTCATGCGCCACGAAGATCACTATCGGGGCGCCAATGCTTGGCACGGTGCCGGCGGCGAATGGCGCGTGGAGAAGCAACGGCTTCGCTGGGATATCCTCGAGGCGTTCTCGCGCGCCGCGCAGCAGGCTGGGATTCCGGCGACCGCGGATTTCAATGGCGGCGACAACGAGGGCGTGGGCTACTTCGAGGTCAATCAGCGCAAGGGGTGGCGGTGGAGCACCTCGAAGGCGTTTCTGCGGCCCTGCACGGACCGGCCGAACTTCACGTTGTGGACGTCATCGCAGGTGACGCGATTGCATCTCGAGACGCTCGCCGATGGCCAGCCCTCGTGCACGGGCGTTGAGGTGTGGGATGGACGCCAGCGGATCTCGGCGTCGGCGCGGCGCGCGGTGGTGTTGAGCGCGGGGGCAATCGGGACGCCGCAGATTCTCCAGCTCTCGGGGATCGGGCCAGCCGCCCTGCTGCACGCGCATGGCATCACGCCGCGCGTTGACCTGCCGGGCGTCGGCGCGAATCTGCAGGATCATCTGCAAATTCGCGCAGTGTTCACGGTGGAAGGTGTGCCGACGCTGAATACGATCGCGAACAGCCTGTGGGGCAAGGCGGCCATCGGCCTGGAGTATCTCCTTCGACGCAGCGGGCCGATGAGCATGGCGCCGTCGCAGCTGGGGGCGTTCACGCGGAGCGACCCGTCGCAGCGATGGCCCAACGTTGAGTTTCATGTGCAGCCGTTGAGCCTTGAGGCGTTCGGGGAGCCGCTGCATCGCTTTCCCGCCTTCACGGCGAGCGTGTGCAACCTCAACCCCACCAGTCGCGGCACGGTGCATATCGCGAGCCCGGACTTTGCCGAGGCGCCATGCATCGCGCCGAATTATCTGCACACGGAGGAGGATCGCCGGGTGGCGGCCGACTCGCTGCGCCTGACCCGACGTATCGCGGCGCAGCCAGCCTTGGCCCCGTTTCATCCGGTGGAATGGAAGCCCGGCACGGCCTTTCAAACCGATGAGGAACTCGCGCGTCTGGCAGGCGACATCGGCACGACGATTTTCCATCCGGTGGGCACCGCGCGTATGGGTCGGGCGGACGATCCGCTGGCCGTGGTGGACAGCGAACTGCGAGTGCTCGACGGTCGCGGCGGTACGATCCGTGGTCTTCGGGTGGCGGATGCGTCGATCATGCCGCGCATTACGAGCGGCAACACCAACAGTCCGGTGCTGATGGTGGCCGAAAAGGCCAGTGAATGGCTGGTTTCGGCGGCGGCGAGGTAGCGCAGACGCGTTCGGGCTGGTAGAACTGGGCAGGTTTTCCCACCCCCGTCTCCGGCTCTCTCCATGCGTTGTCGCCTCGCGCTCCCGTGCGCGCCTCTGCTCGCACCCGTCCTCGCGACCTTGCTTGCCCTCTCGCCGGCCGCGCTTGCGGCGCAGGCGCAGCCTGTACCCGTCACGTCGGCGAAGCCGGGGTGGAAGTGGTCGATGGATAGCGTCACCACGGTGGTGAACGAAGTCCGTGCCGGCCGTTCGCTCCAACCCACGACATGGCCCGGTGGGGCCCGTGTGGCGGTGCTCCTCTCGTTCGACGTCGACAACGAGACCATTGCGGTGCGCTACGGCGAGCCGACGGTCGGCTCGCTGGCGGAGATGCAGTATGGTGCGCGCGTGGGGCTGCCGCGCATCGTGAAGCTGCTGGATGCGCATCGGATTCCGGCGTCGTTCTTCGTGCCGTCGGTGAGTCTGGCGATTACGCCGAGCATGGTGGGCGTGATCAAGGCGAGCGGCCGTCACGAGTTTGGTGTGCACGGCTGGATTCACGAGTTGAACATGACGCTGCCGGACTCCGCCGAACGTGCGCTGCTGACCAAGGCCGTGGCTGAGTTGACGGCAATGACCGGTAAGAAGCCCACGGGCTATCGCGCGCCGAGCTGGAACTTCAGCCCGAACACGCTGACGATCCTGCGGGACATGGGCTTTCGCTATGAGAGCTCGCTGATGGCCGACGATGCGCCGTACGAGTTGCTGCAGCGCGGCAAGCCCACCGGACTGGTGGAAGTGCCGGTGCAGTGGATTCTCGATGATGCGCCGTTGTTCGATCCGCGCGGCGAGCGTTACATGAACCCGCGCGACATTGCGCGCGTGTGGATGGATGAATTTGACAAGGCGTATGAGGAGCGCACGACGTTCGTGCTGACGTTGCACCCGCATGTGTCGGGGCACCGGTCGCGCATTGTGGCGTTGGAGCAGCTAATTGCGCACATCGAATCGAAGGGCGCCGGGGCCGTGTGGTGGGCCACACACGCCGATGCCGCCGAGTACGTCCGCAAGGCCGCCGCGCTGGGAGAGCCGAAGCCCAGATGATTTCTCACAATCCCCACCCCGAGACGCCGATGTCCGAGACGCCGATGTCCCAGACGCCAATGTCCGAGACGCCAATGTCCGACGCGACACCGCCCGACGAGCACAAGCCGATGAGTCGGCGGGCGCTGATGCGTACCGGCGGCCTTCTTGCCGGCGCGGCAGTCGGCGCCCCGATGCTCCGCGCGCTGGCACAAACGGTGAAAAGCGCGCCGGCGACACCGGCCGTTGCACCGGCCGACTCGACCGTTGTTGCGGCCCCAGTGGTCCCGGCGGATCCGACCAAAGTCCCCGGCTTGCCGTCGGAAGGACTCAACGCGCGCTCCGCGTTCGAGCATCCCGTGCAGACGCCGATCGGACTCACGAGCGGTTCTTCGTGGACGCCGCACCAGGACTTGCGTGGCAGCATCACGCCGTCGGACCTGCACTTCCAACGGCATCACAATGGCATCCCGACGATTGACCCGGCGCGCTACTCGCTGACCCTGCACGGGCTGGTGGACAAGCCGCTCACGTTCACGCTCGATGAGCTCAAGCGCTTCCCGTCGGTGACCCGAGTGTATTTCATCGAGTGTTCGGGGAACGGCGGCGGTGCGTATCGTTCGCCGAAGCCGGATATGACGCCGCAGGCAGTGGACGGACTGACCAGCAACTCCGAGTGGACCGGCGTGGCGGTGTCGACGTTGCTGAAGGCCGCGGGTGTGCAGCGCGCGGGGTCGTGGGTGTTGGCCGAAGGGATGGACGCGGCGGTGATGCTGCGCAGCATCCCGATGGAGAAGATGATGGACGACGCGCTGGTGGTGTACGCGCAGAACGGCGAGGCACTGCGTCCGGCGAACGGGTATCCGGTGCGCCTCCTGCTTCCGGGCTATGAGGGCAACAGTTCCGTGAAGTGGCTACGTCGCCTGAAGGTGGTGGATCAGCCGAGTATGTCGCGCGAGGAGACGTCGAAGTACACCGATCCGCTGCCGGATGGGACATCGCGGCAGTTCAGTTTCGTGATTGACGCTAAATCACTGATTACGTCGCCCGCGTATCCGGAGCGGCTGGCGGGAGCGGGGTGGTGGCCGGTGCGCGGTCTCGCGTGGTCAGGGCGCGGCGCGATCAAGTCCGTGGATATCAGCAGCGATGGCGGCAAATCGTGGGCCCCCGCGACGCTGGTGGGCGAGGTGCTGCCACGTGCGCACACGCGGTTCGAATTCATGTGGAAATGGGACGGCGCTCCGGCGGTGCTGATGAGCCGAGCGACGGATGAGACCGGGTATACGCAGCCAACGCTCGACGTGTACCGGACCGTCCGCGGACCGGCGACGAGCTATCACCACAACGCGATCCGTTCGTGGAAGATTGCGGGCGACGGCACTGTCACCTTTGGAGGTTGAGATGACGATCCCACGAATGCTGCGCCATGTGCGCACCGGCACGTTGTCCGTTTCTTTGTCCTTGGTCACGATGACCGCGACGGCGTGCGGGACATCAACCGCTCGCGAGGTCGACCCGTCGACCTTTGGCTTCGGTCGCACGCCGGATGCGGCGCAGTTGGCATCGATCGACATCGACGTCAGCCCGAATGGCGCCGGATTACCGGCCGGTTCTGGCACGGTTGCCGAGGGTGCCGCCGTCTACCGGCAGAAGTGCGCGGTATGTCACGGACTGAATGGTGAGGGGGTCGCGCCCTCGCCGACGCTGGTGGGCCGCACGCCGGCCGCCGGGCATGTCTTTGCGAACGACCGTAAAGCCAAGCAGACCATCGGTAACTACTGGCCGTATGCCACGACGCTGTTCGACTACGTGCGCCGTGCGATGCCGCACAATTTTCCGGGTTCACTGACCACAGCGGAGACGTACGGTGTGGTGGCTTTCCTGCTGAACGCGAACGGCATAATCGACAGCACGGCCACGATGGATGCGAAGACGCTGCCGGCCGTGCAGATGCCGGCACGCAAGTTCTTCGTCAACGACAACCGGACCGGAGGGGCTGGATTCAAATGAGCCGCGGCATGCGAGTCCTGTACGCGGCGCTGCTGATGATCCTTCCGACGGCGTCGGTCGCGGCGCAGCGTGTGGACTGGGTGACCCCGAGCGGCGATGCGGGCGCGATGCGGTACTCTCCGATTGCGGATATCAATCGCGAGACGGTGAGCGGCCTGCAGGTGGCATGGCGGTGGAACACGAACGAGCGGAACGTGCGCGCGGCGGCCGGACAGAAGGCCGCGCGTCCCGGGCAATTTCAAGCGTCGCCGGTGGTGATCGGCGATACGATGTACGTGTCGACCCCATATGCGGCGGTGGCCGCGCTTGATGCGCGCACGGGCCGCGAACTGTGGAAGTTCGATCCTGAAGTGTGGCGCAGCGGCCAGCCGTCGAACGGCACGGGTTTCGTGCATCGCGGTGTGGCGACGTGGTCGTCGCGCACGGAGCGGCGGGTGTTTATCAACGCGCGCTGGAAGCTGATAGCGCTGGATGCCGCCACCGGCCGGCCCATTCCGTCCTTCGGTACGCTCGGCGAAGTGGATCTCACGCGGACGCTGCGTCGCGCAGTGAATCCGTTGCACTACACCAATACCTCGCCGCCGGTGGTGTACGGGGATCTGGTGATCGTGGGCAACGGCGTAGGCGATCGATTGCGCTACCCGAAGGATCCGCCCGGCGACGTGCAAGCTTTTGACGTGAAGACGGGTCGTCGCGTATGGAGCTTCCACACCATTCCCGACTCGGGGGAGTTTGGGTGGAAGACGTGGGAGGACGCGTCATACAAAGTCATGGGGCACACCAACGTGTGGGCGCCCATGAGCCTGGACGAGAAGCGCGGCCTGCTGTTTTTGCCCGTGTCGACGCCGACGAATGATTGGTACGGCGGTGACCGGAAGGGTGACAACTTGTTCGCCGAGTCAGTGGTCGCGCTGAATGCCAAGACGGGCCGGCGCGTCTGGCATTATCAGATCGTGCATCATGGGTTGTGGGATTACGACCTCCCTGCCCCACCGGTATTGGCGACCATCACGTGGAACGGCGCACCGCGCGATGTGGTCGCGGTGCCGTCGAAGACCGCGTGGATTTACGTGTTCGACCGAGTGACAGGTGCACCGATCTGGCCGATTGTGGAACGCCCCGTGCCGACGAGTGATGTGCCGGGCGAGCGTACCTCGCCGACGCAGCCGATGCCGACACTGCCGCTGCCGTTTGCGCGACAGACGGTCACGGCGAGCGATTTGATCGACTTCACGCCCGAGCTCAAGCGTCGCGCGCTCGAGGTATTTTCGAAGTACCGGAGCGGTCCGATCTTCACGCCCCCCTCCGTGCAAGGCACGATCTCCATTCCCGGCTCGATTGGTGGCGCGGGCTGGGGGAGCACGGCGTACGATCCGGAGACGCACACGCTGTACGTGAAGGCCACGAACAATCCGGCATTGTACCGCATCCAGAAGGGCACGCCGAATGACACGATCGGCTTCGAGTATTCTGTGGATCTGACTGGGAGCGCGCTGGGAGTGACCGCTGATCCAGACTCTGGGCGATCGGACCACACGCCGCCGGAGCAGCTGCCGTTGATCAAGCCGCCGTATGGCACGATGACCGCCATCGATCTTGATCACGGCACACAGAAGTGGCAGGTGCCGATGGGGGACACGCCCTCCATCCGGAATCATCCTCTGCTCAAGGATGTGGCTCTGCCGCCGCTGGGTGTTGCGGGGGCGGTGGGCGGCACGGTCACCAAAGGCGGGCTGATTTTCGCGACGGGCGGCGGGAACGTGCTGTACGCGCTCGATACACGCGACGGGAGTATCCGATGGCAGTACACGCTGCCGGCGGGTCGTGGCTACTCGAATCCCATCTCGTATCGTGCAGCGAACGGCGTGCAGTTCATTGTGATCGCGACCGGCGGTGGAGAGAACGCGGAGTTGCTGGCGTTCTCCTTGGGCGGCGCGCGGTGAGTCATCTCTCGGGAGAGCGCAGTGCAGACAACTGAGTACGACGCGATTGTCGTGGGCTCCGGCATCTCCGGCGGATGGGCTGCCAAGGAGCTCACGGAGCGCGGACTGAACGTGCTGGTGCTGGAGCGCGGCAAAAACGTCGAGCACATCGCGGACTACGTGAATGCGGTGAAGCCGCCCTGGGCGTATCCGCATCGCGGTGGCCGCACGCAGGAGATGATCGCGCGCTACCCGGTGCTCAAGCGCGACTATCCGCTGAACGAAACGAATCTCGACTTCTGGGTGAACGAAGCGGAGTCGCCGTATTCGGAGGTACGTCGCTTCGACTGGTTTCGCGGCTATCAGGTGGGTGGGCGCTCGCTCACGTGGGGGCGCCAGAGTTACCGCTGGAGCGACTTCGATTTTGCCGCCAACGCGAAGGACGGCATCGCGACCGACTGGCCCATTCGTTACGCGGATCTGGCGCCGTGGTACGATCACGTCGAGCGATTCGCGGGTATTGCCGGGTCGCACGAAGGGATGGCCCAGTTACCGGACGGCCAGTTTCAACCGGCGATGCCGCTCAACTGCGGCGAAGCGTTGGTCGCGGGGAAACTGAAGAACCTGTTCGGCGGACGCCGCCGACTGATTCCCGGACGCACCGCCAACCTCACGCGCCCGCTCGAGGGACGCGGACAATGCCAGTCGCGGAATGCCTGCTGGTTAGGCTGCCCGTATGGCGCGTATTTCAGCAGCCAGTCGTCCACGCTACCGGCCGCGGTGAAGACGGGGCGTATGACCATGAAGGTCTGGTCTATCGTCACCGAGGTGTTGTACGATCGCGACAAGCAGCGCGCGAGCGGTGTGCGCGTGCTGGATGCGATCACCAATCAGACAACGGACTACCGCGCGAAAATTGTCTTCCTGTGCGCATCGACCATCAACTCCACGTGGTTGCTGATGCGATCCGCCACGGACGTCTGGCCCGGTGGCTTGGGCAGTAGTTCGGGGGAACTGGGGCACAATCTGATGGACCATCATTTCCGGCTGGGTGCATCGGGGACGTTGGACGGCCTCGACGACAAGACGGTGTACGGCAGTCGTCCCACCGGTTTTTACATTCCGCGGTTCCGTAATCTGTTCGGCGACAAGCGCGAGTATCTGCGCGGCTTTGGCTATCAGGGGAGCGCCTCGCGTTCCGGTTGGGGCCGCGCGGTGGCGGAGCTGGGTATCGGCGGTGAGTTCAAAGATGCGGCGGCGATGCCCGGCGGATGGCGTATCGGGGGCACCGCATTTGGCGAGATGCTCCCCGAGCATACCAACCAGATCACGCTGGACGCCACGAAGCGGGATAAGTGGGGGCTGCCGGTGGTGAAGATTGACTGCGCGACCGGCGAGAACGAGCGCCTGATGCGCAAAGACATGACCACCGATCTGGCCGAGATGTTGGAGCAGTGCGGCGTGAAGCACGTGAGTACCTACGACAACGGCTATTTCCCGGGGATGGGGATTCACGAGATGGGCACCGCGCGCATGGGGACCACCGCCAAGAACTCGGTGCTGAACAAGCACAATCAAGTGTGGGACGCGCCGAATGTGTTCGTTACGGACGGCTCGTGCATGACATCGGCCGCCTGTCAGAATCCCTCACTGACGTATATGGCGCTTACCGCGCGCGCGGCCGACTATGCCGTGTCCGAACTGACACGTCGCAACCTCTGACGGGAATCCTTCGTATGAGATCATCCGACCACGCGGTGGGTACGCGGCACGGCGCGAATGACGCCATGACGAATGACGCCATGGCGAATGACGCCTTCGCGAGCGACGCGCTGATGCATCGGCGGGACGCGATCAAGCGTGTGAGTGCGATGCTGGGTGGTGTGGCGTTGATTGGCAGCAGCGCGCTCTGGAGCGGCTGCGCGAGCGACCGCACGCCGAGCGACGCGGCGGCCGGCCCCATTGGTACGTTCACGCCGCGCGATATCGCGTATCTCGACGAAATTGCCGAGACAATTCTTCCGGACACGCCCAAATCACCGGGCGCGAAGGCGGCGCACGTGGGCACGTTCATGGCGCTGATGATGACGGACTGCTACACGCCGGCGGATCAGCAGATCTTCCGCGACGGGATGCAGCAGCTGGACGCCCAGTGTCGTGCGGATCACAGCGCCTCGTACATGGACGCGACGCCGGCGCAGCGGCACACGTTGCTGACGCGTCTCGATCGCGAAGCCAAGCAGTACACCGACGCCAAAACCGGCGAACAGCCGCCGCACTATTTTCGCATGATGAAGGAACTGACGATGACGGGGTTCTTCACGTCGGAGATCGGCTCGACGAAAGCGATGCGCTACGTGGAATCGCCGGGGCGTTTCGACCCGTGCGTGCCCTATACGGCCGGTGAAACGTCGTGGGCGGGGCACGCATGACCCGACGCGGACGCTTGGCCCTGTCGTTGGCCATCGTGATGAGCGGCGCGTGTGCGCGCGAGGACGCGCGCCCCGTGATCGGTCTCATCACGAAGACCGAGTCCAATCCGTTTTTCGTGAGCATGAAGGACGGCGCCGAGCGCGCGGCAACGGCCGACGGGTTCCGCTTGCTCACCGCCGGCGGCAAGAGCGATGGCGATAACGCGAGTCAGGTGACGGCGCTCGAGAACATGGTCGCGGCGGGGGCGAAGACCATCATGATTACCGTCAATGATTCAAAGGCCATCGTCCCCGCCATTGCGAAGGCGCGTGCGCAGGGCGTGATGGTGATCGCGTTGGACAGTCCCGCCGACCCGATTGAGGCCACCGACGGGCTCTTTGCCACCGACAACTATCTCGCGGGTGAGTTGATCGGGCAGTACGCTCGGGCATCGCTGGGCACGCGCGCGCCGCGCATCGCGACGATTGATCTGCTGCCCGGGCATCCGGTGGGTGCGCAGCGGCACAATGGCTTCCTGCAGGGATTCGGCTTGGTCACGAACCCGCGCACCAGCAACGAACTCGCGCAGCCACCCGAAGTGGTGTGCATGGTGGACAGCTACGGCGACCGAGCGAAGGGACAGACCGGCATGGAGAACTGCCTCCAGAAGAATCCGGAGATCAATGTGGTCTACACGATTAACGAGCCGTCGGCCGCCGGTGCGTACAACGCCTTGGAGAAAGCCGGCAAAGCCTCGGGCGTGGTGATCGTCTCGGTTGATGGCGGTTGCGATGGCATCAAAGCCATTCAGGCCGGACATCTGGGCGCGACGGCACAACAGTATCCGTCCACGATGGCCGAATTGGGCGTGCGCGCCGCGCGTGCCTTCGCGTCGACACACGTCAAAGCCAGCGGGTACACCGACACGGGCGTGCGTCTGATCACGGCGCGTCCGCTGGCCGGGCTTCCGAGCTTATCGGCCGACAGTGCCCTCGCGGTGTGCTGGGGTGCGCGTTGAGGGCACGCGCCCTTGCGACGCTTGGTCCCCTGATTGCGCTGTTACTCGCCTGCGTGATCTTCAGCGTGCAGTCACCGCGATTTCTCTCCATCGCGAATTTCGCCCTGATATTGCAACAGGTGATGGTGGTGGGCGTGCTGGCGATCGGGCAGACGGTGGTCATCCTGACGGCCGGCATCGATCTCTCCTGCGGCCTGGTGATGGCCCTTGGGACTGTTGTCCTGACGCGGCTGGCCACGATAGGTGGGTGGCCGCCGGCTGTCGCGATCGGGGCGGCCATCGCGGTGACGGCGGGCGTGGGCGCGATCAACGGCTTGCTGGTGACTCGTCTCAAACTGCCGCCGTTCATTGTCACGCTGGGCACTATGAACGTCGCCTTTGCTGCCACGCAGCTGCTCTCGCATGCGCAGAGCATCACGGATCTCCCACCACTGCTGACGTGGTTGGGCCGCACGGATCGCGTGGCCGGGATGCCGATCACGTACGGCGTCGTGCTGATGTTCGCGCTGTATGCGCTGGCATGGCTCTGGCTCCGCGAGACGGCGTCGGGACGTCATGTGTACGCCGTCGGTAATCATCGCGAGGCGGCGCGGCTGGCCGGCATCCCGACGGAGCGCGTGCTGCTGGGCGTGTACGTGCTCGCCGGCGTCTGCGCCGGATTGGCGGCGCTGTTGTCCGTGGCGCGCACCGGCGTTGGTGATCCGCAGGCGGGCCAGTCCGAGAATCTCGATACGGTGACGGCGGTTGTCCTGGGCGGTACCAGTTTGTTCGGCGGGCGCGGGGTCGTACTGGGGACGTTCGTGGGCGCGCTCATCGTGGGCGTCTTCCGCAACGGGCTCACGCTCATGGGGGTGTCGTCGGTCTATCAAATTCTCGTGACCGGCGTGCTCGTGATTGTCGCGGTGGCGCTGGACCAGTGGTCACGAGAGGCATGACGCGAGGATGAGCCTCATGCACACAGAGACCCGCCCGATCGTGTTGGAAGCGCGCGGGCTCACCAAGCGGTTCGGTCATGTCATCGCGCTGGACGGCACGGACTTCGAGGTGCGTGCCGGCGAGATCATGGCGGTCATTGGCGACAACGGCGCGGGGAAATCGTCGCTCATCAAGGCCCTCTCGGGGGCACTGATCCCCGACAGCGGCGAGATCCGGCTGGGCGGGCGGTCGGTGCGTTTGCGGACACCGCGCGAGGCACGTGCGCTCGGCATCGAGACCGTCTACCAGGATCTCGCCGTCGCCCCG
>CALQGY020000028.1 GCA_943330235.2 Candidatus Kuenenia stuttgartensis | reverse complement strand
GGCGCGCGATGCGCTGCTCGTGGTCGCCTGCGACATGCCGAGCGTCGATCACGCGCATGTGGAGGCGCTGGTCTTCGCGTCGGCTGATGGCACGCGGCGGGTGGCCTCCAACTACCACGACGGTGCAGGACGTCCCATTCGTGGCATTCCGGCACTGCTGCCAAGCGAGGACTGGCCCGCCCTGCTGGGCTTGTCCGGTGATCGTGGCGCTCGTGATCTGTTCGTGTCACCCGACACGCTGACGGTCTTTCTGCGCCACGGTCACTTCGATCTTGATACCCCCGCTGACGTGGCGCGTTGGCGGTCCGATGACTCACCTCAGCCCCACCTGCCATGTCCATGATTGTCCAGAGTGCCCTCGCCGATCTCGACCACGAAATGGCGAACACGCGCCGTATGTTGGAGCGCGTGCCGGCCGACCATCTGTCGTTCACGCCGCACGAGAAGTCGTGGCCGTTGCAGAAGCTGGTGAATCACCTCACCGACTTCCCGATGTGGGGGACGATGACGTTGAACACCGACGTGCTGGATTTCGCGCAGCCCATGCCGCCGGCGCCGCCGGTGCCGACGACCGCCGAAGGGTTTGTCGCGCAGTTTGACGAGCGCATGGTGGCGTTCAAGGCCGCGCTGGCCAATGCCACTGACGAGCAGATGATGCAGACGTGGACGATGAAGAACGGCGATACCGTGATCATGGCGATGCCGCGCGTCGCCGTGATGCGCAGCATGGTGATCGGCCACATGATCCATCACCGCGCGCAGTTGACGATTTACTATCGCATGGTGGGTGTGCCCGTTCCCGGCCTGTACGGCCCGAGCGCCGACGAGTCGATGTAACCGCCTCGCGCCCCGTGTGCGCATGGGGGAATGGCAGTAGGTTGGTCGACATGCGGTGAGGGCGCGCGCAGCATCGTGCCCTCACCACCGTGTTTACCACCCGAGGTCATGGAGCGCCGCGATGGTTCGTAGCACCGTGTCGAATCTGATGGGTGCCGCGCACGCGGCGTTTCGCTTGTCCGTGGGGCTCGGCCTGGCGATGGGGTGCGCGCCGTCGCTGCTGACCGCCCAAGGGGGCGATCAGGCCGTGGCGTCCGCCGTGGCTGCGTGGGTGCACCTTGAGGCGCCACCGGGTGGTGAAGCGCGCGGGCTGCGCGATCTGGCCCCCGTGCTCACCGGGTGGAAGTCGGATGTGTATGGCAATCTCGTCACGCGCGTGGGCAGCGGTACGCCGCGACGTGTGGTCGCGTGCGCCATGGACGTGCCGGGGTTTGTGGTCAGCCAGATCACGGATGATGGCTTCGTGCGCCTGCATCGCGCGGGGGTGCCGGCGCATCCGCTGTGGGATCAGTTTCACGAGGCGCAGCAGGTGCATTTGCTCACCGCGCGCGGCGAAGTCACCGGCGTGGTCGCCGTGGCCAACGGGCACTTCACGCGCCAGCATCGCGCGGACACCGCCATTGTGGGCGTGGACCAGCTGTGGGTGGATCTGGGGGTGGATTCACGCGCGCAGGCCGAGGCGTTGGGGGTGTCGCTGCTGGATCCAGTGGTGGCCGTGCGGCCGGTGTGGACGTACGAGGGGTACGCCTCGGGTCCGGCGGCCGGTGCGCGCGCCAGCTGTGCCGCGGTCGCGAGTGCGGCGGTGGCGACGGCCAAGTCGGGGGTGCGCGCGGGAGAAACGATCTTCGTGCTCTCCGCGCAGCGGAGCTTCGGCTGGGTGGGATTGAGCGCGGTGTTGGCGCGCGTAGGCGCGGTGGATCAGGTGACGCTGCTGGACGACGGCCGAGTGCAGGCGCAGACCAGCGTCAGTGCGGTGCCGGTGTCGCGACTGGGCAACAGCAAGTCGCGTCTGACGCGTTCGCTGGCGTTGGCGCTGAGCGGAAGCCGTAGCAAGGACACGGTGCAGGTGGTCGTGCCGCGCGTGCGCTTTGCGGGGTCGCTGGTGGAGTCCATTCATGCCACCGACGCGCGCGCCTTGTTGCGCGCCGCGATGGCGGCCTCAGGGAGCGCGGACACGAGTGCGGCCTGGGTGGCGCCCTCTGTGGACACCACGTCACGTCGCGTGGCACGGAAAGACGCGTATGAGAACGCCGAGCGCACGTTCATCAGCATTGCGGATTTGGCGGGGGTGCCGGGACATGAATGGCGGGTGCGCGATGCGATTCGCGCGAAGCTGCCGGCGTGGGCGGCCGCGAAGGCCGTGGTGGATACGGCGGGGAATCTGATCGTGGCCGTGGGGCCCGACCGTGACTCGGTGGCGTTTGTCGCGCACATGGACGAGGTGTCGTTCGAGGTGGAAGCCATCCAGGGCGACGGCCGCGTGCGGTTGCTGCGGAAGGGCGGCCCGGTGGTGACGGCGTGGGAAGGGCAGCCGGCCATGTTGCACTTCGACGCGGACGCGGGCGGTCACGTGGCGGAATCGCTGCGCGGCGTGTTCGTGCCGCGCGACTCGGCGCGGAGCAAGCCGCTGAACGTCGTGACGGCGTGGTTTGGCACGGACTCGGCGGGGCTGGTCGCGCGCGGCGTGCGCGTGGGCGCGGCGGTGACGGCGTATAAGCATGCGGCGCGGTTGGCCGGCACGCGGTTGACGGGCCGCGGCAGCGACGACCGCACGGGATCGACGGCGTTGCTGTTGGCGATGCAGCGACTCAACCCGGCGACGCTCACGCACAAAGTGATTTTTGTCTTCAGCACGCGTGAGGAAGGCGGTCTGTTGGGCGCCTCGGCGTTTGGCGCGGAGCACGGGCGCAATCTCGTGCGCGTGTACAGCATCGACACGTTTGTGTCGTCGGACACGCCGCTGGAGCAGCCGATGTTTGCGTATCTGAAGCTCGGACACGGCGCGGTGATGCGCGGCCTCGACGACGGCTCGATCACGCCGCGGGTGGAGCGGGACCGCGTGCTGCGCCTTGCGCGCGCGGCGGGGATTCCGATTCAGATGGGCACGACGCACGGCTCGACGGACGGCTCATCGATTGCGCCGTGGGGTGGGCCGAATGTGGGGTTGTCGTGGCCGGGGCGGTACTCGCATGCGCCAGGCGAGGTGCTGGATCTGCGCGATGTGGATGCGCTGATTCGGCTGATTGGGGCGGTGGCGGTCGCGAAGTAGGCGGTTCGCGCAGGACCTGTGGACAGCGAAACGGGAGACGGCGTGGTGCCGTCTCCCGTTGTGTGCGTTCGGGACGTCCAGTGGTTCGTGGCGCGCCGATGGGCAAACGCCGATGGGCTAGCGCTGGTCGGGCGGCCGCGGTGCGGCGGGCGGTGCCGGCGGCGGCCCCTGTGGCGGGCCGTCGGGTGGGTTCATCATGCGACCGCGCATGAGGCCGCGTCCCTGCATCCCCTGCATCCCCTGCATCCCCTGCATCCCCTGCATGCCGGGCATCCCCTGCCCCATCATCCCGGGGCGCATGCCCTGACCCATGTCGGGCCCGCCGCGCATCTGGCCACCGCGTATCTGGCCACCGCGCATCTGGCCACCTCGCATCTGGCCACCTCGCATCTGGCCACCTCGCATCTGGCCACCGCGCATCTTCCCGGCTCGCAACTTCCCGGCGCGCATCTTGGCGCCACGCTGCATCGCCCCGCGGAATCGGTCGAGCTTGGCCCGCTGCGCGGTGGTGAGGACGTTACGCATATCCTGACGCAGTTTGAGCTGCGCCATGTGCTGATCGACCTGCATCTTGGCGATGCGATCGAACGCGGCGCGCGCCTTCTCGGGATTGAGATCGCCGCGCGTGGCGTCCATCAGGTCGGCGCGTGCGCGCAGCACGTCCGACGCATGGCGCTCTGGGCGTGGGGCCTCGTTGATGGCTTCGAGCTTTTTGACCTGCTCATCGGTGAGCTCGAGCTGCTGGCGCAGACGCAGCATCCCGGCGGCCGGACCGCGGCCGCGCGGTCCACCCGGCTGGTCATCCTGGCGTCCACGGGGCTGCCGGGCTGGGCCACCACGACCGGCACGCGGCTGACTGTCGCGTGACGCAGCGGCAGCGGCAGCGCGCGCAGGGCGCGGGGGCGTCGCCGGGCGGGCTTGCGCCACCGCGACCGCCGACGTCAGCGCGCTCACCAGCACGGCCAGCGCAGTGGTTGGAATCCTTCGCATGGGGACTTCCTCCAAGTAAGTAGCGTGGGCCTGGCCAGGTATTGGCGTCAGCGTCGGCTTCGTTCATGCAGACGGCGGCGCGGTACGGACGTTAAGGCGGACGTTACGGCGGACGTTAGGGGGGCAAACGGACGTTCACCATCACGCGGTCCGCCCCGATGTCCCCGCCGGAGGACGGCACATCCCAACGTTGCGGCCATCTTTCGCGTCACGGGGTAGACGCTGCGTGTCCCATGGTGCACTCTCGTGGATTCGCCATCCGCCCTATTCGCTCTGCGCTTGCCGTTTTCCCCCGCCCCGCTCTCGTGACATCGGTCCTCGACGCCATCGTCACGTTCTTCTTCAAGTTCCCGCTGCGCGTCTTCGCGCGCGGTGACGTGGTCACAGCCCCAGTCCTGCCGGTCGTCGGCCTTGTGCTGGCCGCCGCGACCGCGGTCATCGTGATTGCGCTGCTGTACGCGCGCGTGCGCACGCTGACGCCGCGCGACCGGTTCATCCTCGCCGCGCTGCGCACGCTGGCGGTCTTCGTGGTGCTCGGCTGTCTGCTGCGGCCGGGATTGGTCATTGCCTCGGCGGTTCCGCAACGCAACGTGTTTGCCGTGCTCATGGACGATTCGCGCAGCATGCGTATTCGCGACGTGCACGACAGCACGCGACTGGCGGTGACGCAGCGGGCGTTCGACGACACTTCGTCGCTGACGCGGCGGCTGAGCGAGCGGTTTGCGCTACGACGTTTTCGGTTTGGTGCGGAGGCGTCGCCGCTGGCAAGTGTACGCGATCTGACGGGCCGCGGCACGCGCTCGGATTTGGCGCAGGCGTTAGATGGTGTGCGCGAGGATCTGAACGGGCTGCCGCTGGCTGGTGTGGTGCTGGTGTCGGATGGCGCGGACAACGGCGGCACGCGCTTTGACGATGCACTGCTCGCGCTGCGCGCGCGTCGGATTCCGGTGTACACCGTGGGGGTTGGGCTGGAGCGGTTCGACCGCGATCTGGCGGTGGAACACGTGCAGGCGCCGCGTCGCGCGCTGGCTGGCGCGAACATTCTCGTTGAAGCCGATGTGCGCGTGCGCGGCGTAGGGCGCGACGTGGCGGTGGTGGTGGTGGAAGCCGATGGTCGCGTCGTCGCGACCGACTCGCTGACAGCGCCAACGCGCGGTGATCTGCAGCATGTGCAACTGCGCGTCCCCCCGCTGTCGGCGGGCGTACATCGGTTGGCGGTGCGTGCGCGCCCGCTGGTGAATGAGACGGTGACGGAAAACAACGAGTGGCACACGAGCATTGATGTGCGCGCGGGTCCCGATCGTGTGTTGTATCTGGAAGGGGAGCCGCGTCCCGAGTTTGCGTTTCTCCGCCGCGCAGTCGCCGGTGACAGCGCCGTGCAGGTGGTGGGGCTGATGCGAAGCGCCGAGCACAAGTTCCTGCGGCTGGGCGTGCGTGACAGTCTTGAATTGCTGGGCGGCTTTCCGACCACGCGCGAAGAGTTGTTCGCGTATCGCGCGATTATTTTGGGCAGCATTGAGGCGTCGTTCTTTACGGCGGATCAGCTGCGCATGATCGCCGACTTCGTGAGCACGCGTGGTGGTGGCCTGCTGGTGCTGGGTGGGCGGGCGTCGCTCTCCGAGGGCGGATTTGCCGACACGCCGCTGGCCGACGTGTTGCCGCTGGCGCTGACGCGCGGCGAGCCGAATCTGGAAGGGCCGGCGACCAGCCTGCGGCTTCGCCCCACGCGCGCCGGCGAGGCGCTCGCGGCGCTGCAGTTGCGCGCGTCCACCGCTGCATCAAAGGCCCGCTGGGATTCGCTTCCGCCGTTGACGTCGGTGAATCGGGCGGGCGTGCTGCGGGCCGGCGCCACGGTATTGCTGGCGGGACAGATTGAGGGTGGGCGCGCCGACGTGCCGGTGTTGTCGTGGCAGCGCTACGGCCGCGGGATGAGCGCCGTGTTCGCCGTGCAGGACTCGTGGCTGTGGAAGATGGATGCCGGCATCGCGGTGGACGATGTCACGCATCAGACGTTCTGGCGGCAGATGGTGCGCTGGCTGGTGGATGACGCCCCCGCGCCCTTCGAGGTGGAAGCGTCGCCCGCGCATGTGGCACCGGGTGAGCCGGTGATGCTGCGCGCGCATGTGGCCGACGCGCGGTTCAACGACATCAACGATGCGAACGTGTCGGCGGTGGTCACGACGCCCACCGGTGCCACGATGACGGTGCCGCTGGAGTGGTCGCTCCGTGAAGATGGTTCGTACAGCGGTCGCTTCGCCGCCGCGGATTCGGGGCACTATGCCATCGCGGCGACGTCTACCCGAGGGAAAGACAGCACGCGCACGGCGTCGGCGACGTTACTGGTGGACGATCGCGGCGCCGATGTCTCGCAGGCCGAGCAGCGTCCCGCGGTGCTACGACGCATTGCGGACGAGACGGGCGGACGCTTCTACACCATGTCGGACGTGGCGAAGCTCGCCGACGACGCGATGTTCACCGAAAGTGGCGTAACGGTCCGCGAGGCGAAGGACCTCTGGGACATGCCCATCGTGTTCATCGTGCTGGCGTTGTTGCTGGGGGCCGAGTGGGGCTACCGGCGGTGGCGGGGGCTGTCGTGAGGTCTTCGCGTCGTATCCTGATGCGCCGTGTGGCACAGGCCTGGGTCTTCGGGTGTGCGCTGGCGTGCACGGTGGGTGCATCGCCGCTGTCGGCGCAGCGCACGCATGTGCTGGTGGTATCGGGGTTGTCGGGCGACCCGACGTTCAAGCGTTCCTTCGAACAGATCGCCGGCGCGGTGCAAGCGGCGGCGCGCACGAAGTGGGGCGTCAGCGATTCGAGTCTTGTTATCCTCACCGAAGACTCGCTGCCCAGCGCCCTGTCGCGCGCGCGCTCCACGCGCGAGAACATTGCGAGTGCGTTCACCACGCTCAGCACGCGCGTGCAACCGGGCGACGTTGTGCTGGTGGTGCTGCTGGGGCATGGCAGCGGTGAGGGGCCGGGCTCGAAAGTGAATCTGCCGGGCCCTGATGCCACGGCGACGGAGTACGCGTCGTGGATTGCCGGCTTCGCGCGGCAATCGGTGGTATTCGTGAACGCTGCCACGGGCAGCGGCGATTTCCTGCCGGTGCTGGGCGGGCCGGGCCGCATTGTCATCACCGCGACGCGCAGCGCGGTGGAGCGCAACGAGTCGGTGTTCGCGGGCCTGTTTGCGAAGGCGCTGGCCAGCGACGAAGCCGACGCGGACAAAGACGGACGCATCTCCGTCCTGGAGGCGTTCCGCTATACCACACGCGAAGTGGCGAAGGTGTATGACGGCACGGGGCGCATGCAGACGGAGCATGCGCAGATCAGCGATTCCACGCGCGCGGTGAGCGTGTCGTTTGGCAAGACCGTGGTCAGTACCGACCCACGCGTGACGGCGTTGGTAGCGGAGCGCCAGGCGCTGGAGTCGGCGGTGGCGGCGTTGCGCACGCGGAAGAGCACGATGGACGCTGCGGCGTACGATGCCGAGTTGGAGCGCCTGTTGCTGGCCATCGCGGAGAAGACGCAGGCCATTCGTGCCGCGGGAGGCAAGCCGTGAGCGCGGTCTCGATACACGATAGGCGGCGACGCGCGGGCTGGACCATCGCACTGCTGACCCTCGTGGCAGCAGCGCCGCTGGCCGGCACGACGCAGCGCGCCGAGGCGCAGAGCAGCGCGGGGCCCGTAGCACGCGCCCCGCGATGGGCCGTGGCCATTGCGCAGGCGGAGGTGGCGGCGCGGCGCGGCGACCGACGCACAGCGACGCGCCTGGCGTCGGAGATTGTCGCGGAGTACGGGCGCACGACGGGGCATAGCAGCGCGGACCATGTGATGGCCGGTCGGGCGTACGTGCTGCTGTCGTCGGGCGATGCGGCGGCCGCGCGTGCGGCGCTGGCGGCGTTTGACGCCGCGTCATCCGATGTGTCCAACCTCGAAGCGACGCGACGCACGGGCAACCTGTTTCTGGACAAGTACAACGCGCCGGATGCGCGGCTGTCGTACGAGTCGGTGCTCAAGCGCGCGCCACAGGATGCCGAGGCACTCCTAGGGCTGGCGCAGGTGGAAGAGTTTGAGGGGAAGCCGACGGCCTTGGCGACGGCCCGCCGTGCGCTGGCGGCCAATCCGCGGCTCACCGGTGCGCTGGCGTTCGTGGCGCGCCTGCAACTCGAAGCGGAGCAGTGGGATTCGGCCACCACGAGCGCGCGGGCCGCGCTCGCCACCGACTCCACGGCCGTCTCGGCGTGGTCGGTGATTGGTGCGGTGGCGTGGTTGCGCGGTGATTCTGCGGCATATCGCGCCGCGAGAAACGCCGCGACGGCGTTGCAGCCGCAGCCGTCAGACTTTTATGCGGAGCTGGCAGAAGCGTCGGTGCGTCAGCGACGGTATGCGGAGGCGATTCGACTGGCCGAGCAGGCCGTGGCGTATGACAGCCTGTCGGTACGCGCGCTGGGTGTGTTGGGCACGAATCAGTTGCGCACCGGGCATATGGCCGACGGGCAGGCCACGCTCGATCGCGCGTTCCGGCTGGATCCGTTTAATGTCTGGCACAAGAACACCCTCGACCTGTTGGACAAGCTCAAGACCTTCCGCACGATTCGTCAGGGGCGATTTGAAGTCGTAGCGCCGACAGAAGAAGCCGACTTGCTGGCGCTCTACATTGTGCCCCTGCTGGAGCGCGCGTTCGATTCACTGACCGTGCGGTACGGGTTTACGCCGCCTACGCCGGTGCGCCTCGAGTTCTATCGCTATCACGCCGACTTCTCGGTGCGCAGTGTGGGGCTGACGGGGTTGGGTGCCTTGGGGGTGAGCTTCGGCAGTTTGCTGGCCATGGACACCCCGAGCGCGCGCGAGCGCGGCAATTTCAACTGGGGCTCGACCGCGTGGCATGAGCTCACGCACGCGTTCACGCTGGGGGCGTCGGCGCATCGCGTGCCGCGGTGGATGTCGGAAGGGATGTCGGTGCTGGAGGAGCGGCGTGCGCAGCGTGGCTGGGGCGCCGACGTGAGCGTGCAGTATCTGGCGGCGCTCAGTGCGGGATTGCTGCGGCCCATGAGCGCGCTCACGGAAGGCTTTGTGCGGCCGCGCTTCCCCGACGAAATCGGTTTTAGCTATTACCAAGCGTCGCTGTTTTGCGAGATGGTGGAGGCCACGAAGGGCGCGCAGGCGTTACCGGCGATGCTGGCGGCGTATCGCGACGGGCTGGATACGCCGGGCGTATTCCAGAAGGTGCTCGGTCTCTCGGCGGCGCAGGTCGACGCGCAGTTTGAGGCGTACCAGCGCGCCAAGTTCGCTGTGCCCCTCGCGTCCATCTCGGCTGAGCGCCGCGTCGCAGGCGCCGCGTCCGTTACCGCAAGCGGCAACGACACCACAGGCAAACGGACCGGGACCGCGGGCGGGCCCGCTGGCGCGCCCGCACTGGTGCCGCGCGGCGCGTTTATCGAGGCGATGCGCGCGGCGATGGAAGCCATGGAGGCCCAGCAGCGCGATTCCACGCGCGTGCGGTTGGAGCGGGCGCAGGCGCTCTTTCCGGACTATGCGGGCGATGACAGTCCGGCGCTGGTGTTGGCCGAGCTGGCGCGCGCGCGGGGGGATACCGCGACGGCATTGACGCAGCTGGCCATCGTGACCCGTCGCAACGAGACCGCGTGGGAGGCCAATGTGCTGGAGGCCGCCCTGCGGGAGCGGACGCGGGACACGCTCGGCGCTATGGCAGCGCTGCAGCGCGTGGTGTGGATTTCGCCCTATGACAACGCGCTGCACGAGCGGTTGGCAACGCTGGCGGCCGCGCACGGCGATCTGGCGCTCGCGGTGCGTGAACGGCGTGCGGTGGTGGCCAATCAACCCGGCGATGTGCTCACAGCGCGGTACGAGTTGGCGCGTGCGCTGGCAGCGGCCGGCGATATCGCTGCCGCACGTCGCGAGCTGCTGCAGGTGCTGGAGCAGGCCCCGTCGTTTGAGAAGGCGCAAGCGTTGCTGCTCGAACTGCGCGGGAAGTCGGTGGATGTGCTGGACACGATGAGGGACCGGTCATGACGCATCGATTCGAACGGACGCGCCGCGTGGGTTGTCGGCTCGCGGCGGCGGTACTCCTGTTGCTGTGCGCCCTACCAACGGCGCAGGCGCAGCGCGGCGGCATGGGCGGCGGCGGGCGCAGTCGCGGACCGGTCATCGAGCCCAACGTGCCCTATGACGGTCGCTTCACCTACATCCGCGTGAAGTACGACATCCCCATGGGCGGTGGTGGTTTTCGCGGCGTAGATATCAAGTGGTCGCACGACTACCCGCGCGGCGAACGACACTTCGCAAAAATCGTGAGCCAGCTCTCCACCATTCGCACGTGGGCAACGGGGAGTGCAATTCTCGGGCTGGATGATCCGCTGTTGACGAAGTATCCCGTGGCGTTTCTGACCGAGCCGGGATTCTGGCATCCCACCGAATCGGAAGTGGTGGCGTTACGGAATTATCTGACGAAGGGCGGCTTCATCATCTTTGATGATTTCGCCGGCGAACACTGGATGAACTTCGAAGCGCAGATGCGGCGCGTCCTGCCCAAGCTGCGACCTATCGAACTCAAGCTGTCGCATCCGTTGTTCGATTCGTTCTACAAGATCAAAACGCTCGACTACAACCATCCGTATTATCGGGGTTACAAGTCGGTCTTTTACGGGATTTTTGAAGACAACGATCCCAAGAAGCGCTTGATGGCCGTGGTCAATTACAACAACGACATCTCCGAGTACTGGGAATTTTCGGACGAAGGGATGTTTCCGATGGATGCCTCGAATGAGGCGTACAAGATCGGCATCAACTACATCATCTACGCGTTGACGCGCTAGCGCGTCGCGCGCTGTCGTCATCATTGCTCCGCTGTGTCTCTGTCGTCCGCCTCTCACCTCCACGAGTCCCCCGTGACCTCTCCCGCCGCCGAACTGGACCATCTCGACGACGCCACCATGGCCGATCGCCTGCAGGGTGCCGGCGAACGCATCACCCGTGAACTGCGCAAGGTCATCGTCGGGCAGGACGCCGTCGTGGAACAGGCGCTGATCGCGCTCTTCGCAGGCGGCAACTGCCTGTTGGTGGGCGTGCCCGGACTGGCGAAGACGCTGCTCATCTCCACGCTGGCCCGCGCGCTCGATCTCAAGTTCTCGCGCATTCAGTTCACGCCCGACCTCATGCCGTCGGACGTGACCGGCACGGACGTCATTCAGGATGATCCCGCCACGGGCCATCGCCGCCTGTCGTTTATGCCGGGGCCGGTGTTCGCGAATGTGCTGCTGGCCGACGAAATCAACCGGACGCCGCCCAAGACGCAGGCGGCGTTGTTGGAGGCCATGCAGGAGCGGCGCGTGACCGTGCAGGGACGCACGTACGATCTGGACGCGCCGTTCTTTGTGTTCGCGACGCAGAACCCCATTGAGCTTGAGGGGACGTATCCGCTCCCTGAGGCGCAGCTGGATCGCTTCATGCTGGAAGTGATGCTGGACTATCTCCCCGAGGAAGACGAAGTCGCGGTGGTGCGTGCGACCACCGCGCTGCCGCCCGAGGCGGTGCAGGCCGTGGTCAGCAAAGCCGAGATTCTGGCGTTTCAGCGCGTGGTGCGGCGTCTGCCGATTGCCGACGCTGTGACGCGCTACGCCGTCAAGTTGGTGCGCGCGAGCCGTCCGGGTGACGGGGCCCCCGACTACATCACCAAGTGGGTGTCGTACGGCGCGTCCGTGCGCGCGGCGCAGGCGCTGGTGCTTGGTGCGAAGGCGCGCGCGCTGCTGCAGGGGCGGGCCAGTGCCGGCTTTGATGACGTGCGCGCACTGGCGCGTCCGGTGCTGCGCCACCGTATCCTGACCAACTTTCAGGCGCAGTCGGAGAAAGTCACCACCGATCAGCTGGTCGCGCGACTCATCGACACCGTCCCACTTCCGAAGTCAGGCATCTGATCGTGTCTGTCGCCCCCGCCTCTTTTCTCGACCCGGCGCTGCTCGCCCAGATCTCCGATCTGGCGTTGCTCGCGCGCACGGTCGTGAACGGCTTCATGCATGGCCAGCACCGTTCGCTGCGGAAGGGGTCCTCCATGGACTTCGCCGAACACCGGTCCTATCAGCCCGGTGATGATCTGCGGCGCATCGACTGGCGGGTGTACGGGCGCACGGACCGGTTCTACATCAAGCAGTACGAGGCGGACACCAACGCCAGCGTGGTGTTTGCGCTGGACCAGTCGGGATCGATGGATTTCGGCAGCGGCGCGGTAACCAAGTTCGCGTACGCGCGCTTTCTCACCGCGGCGCTGGCGTGGCTCTCCCAGTCACAAGGCGACCGCGTGGGCTTGGCCACGTTCACCGGCGATCTGATTGACGTCGTGCCGCCGTCGGTGCGGCACTTGCAGCTGTTGCTGCATACGCTCGCGCACGTGAAGGCGACGGGGCAGAGTCAGCTGGTGCCGGCCATCGAGAAGGTGGGCGGCATCGCGCTGCGGGCCGGTATTGTCGTACTGCTCACCGATTGCTACGAGCGCCCCGAGGCGCTGGGGCGCGCCATCGATGCGCTCCGCGTGCGCGGCCACGATGTGATCGTGTTTCATCTGGTGGATCCTGCCGAACTGGAACTGCCGGGCGATCTGCCGGCCACATTTGAAGACGCCGAGAGTGGCGTGCTGTTGCCGCTCAAGCCGGGCGAGCTGCGCACTAAGTACCAGACGCTGCTGACGGCGCATCATACCGCGCTTGCGGCGCGCATCGCCGCCGCCGGTGCCGACTACGTGCGCATTGATACCAGCGAGCCGCTGGACCGCGCCCTTCACGCTTATCTCGATGCGCGCCTGTCGCGCAGTCGGGTGCGCTGAGGCGCGCGGACTATGGGATTTCTTGTTCCGGCGTTTCTGGCCGGATTGGCCGCTCTCGCCATTCCGCTGCTGATTCACCTGCGCCACAAAGACAAGGATCGGCCGTACCGATTCCCGTCGCTGATGTTCCTGGAGCAGCTCCCCATTCGCACGTCGCAGCGTCAGCGCGTGACCGACTGGCCGCTGTTGCTGCTGCGCGCGCTGGCGGTGGCGCTGCTGGTCCTGGCCTTTGCGCGTCCAGTCTTCACGGAGCGCGTGGCCGCCGCGAGCGATACGCGCACGAAGGCGGTTGTGATTGCGATTGATCGATCCATGAGCATGTCGCACACGGCAACCTGGCCCGCCGCGCTGGACTCGGCGCGCGCCGTGCTGCGTGCGCTGAGTGCGCGCGACCGCGCCGGCGTGGTGTTCTTCGATGACGCCGCTGAAATCGCGCAGCGGCTGACCGATGACAAGTCGGCGGCGCTGGCCGCGCTGGCGAGCGCGAAGCCGACGGCGCGCGGCACACGCTTCGCACCGGCCATTCGCACCGCGCGACAGATGTTACTGGATGCGCCCTTCGCCGCCGCCGAGATCGTACTGATTTCCGATCTGCAGCGCGCGGGGACCACCGGCGTGGCCGGACTGGATTTGCCCGCCGGCGTCACGCTGCGTGCCATCGCGGTGGGCCCGGCGGTGCGCGCGAACAGCGCGGTGCGGGCCGTCGAGGCGCGTCGCGTTGCCGACCAGCGTCGCTCTATGTTGGCCGTGAAGGCACGCATCGTGTCGCGCGAGTTGAGCGCGCCGCGCACGGTGAAGGCCACGCTCACGCTGAGTGGTCGCGCCGCCGGGGCACAAACCGTCACGCTCGTGCCCGACGGCGAGACGGTGGTGACCTTCGCGCCCGTGGCCGCGCCCGATGGCGCCGTAGATGGTGTGGTGACGCTTGAAGCCGACGCGCTGGCCGCCGATGACCGCTTCGTGTTTGTGGTGCCGCGCGATGATATCCTGCGCGTGGCGCTGGTGGTGCCCGATGATCTTGGTAGCGATGAAACGTTGTTCTTCGAACGCGCGGTAGCGATTGGACGCGCGCCCGCCGTGCGCCTTGACCGCATCCGAGCGGGTGCGCTCACGAAGAGTGTGCTGCAGCAGCATGGCGTCGCGTTGTTCTGGGATGTTGCCCCCTCGGAGTCGATGACGACCTCGCTCTCGAGTTTCGTCCCGGCGGGGGGCGGCGTGGTGTTCCTGGTCGGTCGTCGCGTGGCGGCACGCGGCAGCCTGTCGGCCCTGCTGCCAGCGACGCTGAGCGGCATGGCAGACCGCCTCGCCGACCGCGGCGGCTCGTTGCGCGACCTGCGTATGGAGCATGCGTTGTTCATGCCGTTCCGCGAAATCAATGACGCGTTTGCTGCGGCCCGCGTGCTGCGCTATGCGCGCATGGACGCGCCGGCAAACACCGATGTGCTCGCGCGCTTCGACGATGGCCTGCCGGCGGTGCTCGAGCGCCGTCTGGGGACGGGACACGTGATCGCGCTCGCGTTGCCACTGGATGCCAACAACGGGGACCTGCCGCTGCAGCCCGCGTTCCTGCCCTTCGTGCGCCAACTGTTGCTGCACACCTCCGGTCGGGATGCGGTGCCGCTGTGGCGCACGTCGGCGGAGAGCTGGTCGTTGCCCGATTCGCTCAAAGACCCGGTGGTGCGTACGCCTGACGGCTCGCTGCTGCGACCCACGGGCGATGCGCTGGGCCATGCCATTCCGTTGGCGGATGCGGGGTTGTATGCGGCCTTTGCGGGGAGCGTCGCGGGTGCGCCGGAGGCACTGGCTGCCGTGAACGTACCGCCGAGTGAATCGGATCTGACGCCC
Organism: Candidatus Kuenenia stuttgartensis; assembly: GCA_943330235.2. GTDB lineage: Bacteria > Gemmatimonadota > Gemmatimonadetes > Gemmatimonadales > Gemmatimonadaceae > Gemmatimonas > Gemmatimonas stuttgartiensis_A. The sequence continues at coordinate 19,541 of CALQGY020000028.1, read as the reverse complement.
ATCGATCCGAAGGAGTTGTTGCTGGGGGTGCGTGAGTCGGCGCCGTCCGCGGCCGCGACGGCGGCGACGCCCCCTACGCCCGCCGAGTTAGAGCGACGCCAGAATCCGTGGCGTGTGTTGTTGATCCTTGTTGCCCTCGCGCTGCTGGGCGAGACGTTTATGGCGACGCGCGGCTGGCGTGCCGTCGCGAGACGCACGCGTCCAGTCGGCCAGGACGCCGTCACACCGGAACCGGCCACGCCGGCGAGGAACACCCGATGAGCCCCGATCGTCAACTCCTGACCACGCTGGCCGCGCTACGCCGGCAGTGGCGTCAGCGTGTGCTGTTGGAATCGCTCGTGTGGATTGGCGTGGCCTCGCTGCTCGCCGTCCTCGCGACCGTGCTGGTGATTCGTCTGTTCAGTGGTGGGGATGCGGGGAATGCGCCGGTGCTGCTTGGGGCGCGGGTGACCGGATACGCCTTGATTATTGCGGCGATCGTGCGTGGGCTGGTGATCCCGCTGCTGCGCCGCGCCAGCGATGAGCGCTTCGCGTTGTATGTCGAGGAGCGCGCGCCCGCGCTGCGTCAGGATTTGCTGACGGCGGTGCAGGAGGCGCATCGCCCCGAGTCGGAGCGGGTGTCCCCTTCCCTCTCCGCACGATTGATCTCGCGCGCTGCGGCTGCGATCCGGCCGTTGCAGGAGCGCACCACGCTGGAGCGGCCACGCATGGTGCGCGCCGCGCAGTGGTTGGGCGGGCTGTCGGTTGGCGCGGCGCTGCTGTTCGTGCTGGGCCCCGCGGCGTTGCGCGATGGCGCGCGCCTGCTCTTTGTGCCGTGGAAGACGGCGGAGGCGGCGGTCCCGGTGCGGCTGGTGCAGGTGCTGCCGGGCAACGCCACCGTCCCGCGAGGCGGCGCGTTGGAAGTGCAGGCGCATTTGGTCGGGTTTGCCGCCGATGGCGCAGAGCTCGTGTTCCGCAGCGACAGCGGGGCCGAATGGACGCGATTGCCGATGAGCCGCGACGCGGATTCGGCCGGGTTCCGCTCTCGGTTGTTCGATCTCACGCGCGTGACCGAGTACTACGTGGAGTCGGCCGATGTGCGCTCGGCCACGTACGCGCTCACGATCAGCGATCTGCCGGCGGTCACCCACCTCGCGCTGGATTTGCGATTCCCGTCCTACAGCGGCCTGCCCACCGAGCATATCGACGACGGCGGCGATGTCGCGGCCATTGTCGGCACGACGGTGGTGCTGCGCGCCAAGATTTCGCGCGCGGTGCAGGGCGGCCAGTTGCACTTCGACGACGGCACCACCGTCGCGCTCGTGCCGCAGGGTGACAGCGTGGTAACCGGATCCTTCGTCATCAAGCGCAGCGGGTTCTATCGGGTGGACTTGCAGACGCTGGACGGCACGATGGTGGCCGGCGCGGTGCAATACGTGGTGGACGCCATTCCCGACCGCGCGCCCATCGTGCGCATTGAGGAGCCGGGTCGCGACACGAAGGTGAGCAACACCGATGAAGTCACGGTGGCGGTGCGGGCCAGCGATGATCTGGGTGTGACCACGCTGGAGCTGCGCTATCGCGTGAATGGGGGCGAGGAGAAGCGCGTGGCGATGCAGGACAGCACCACGCGCCGTCCGCGTGATGCGCGCGGGACGCACACCATCTTCCTCGAAGAGTTGGGGTTGCAGCCCGGTGACTTGGTCGCGTATCACGCGGTGGCGCGTGATGGCGGTGGTCACGAAGGGAGCAGCGACGTGTATTTCCTCGACGTGCGTCCGTTCTCGAAGAACTACAAGCAGGCGGAGCAATCGGGTGGCGGCGGTGGCGGTGGCGGCGGCGGGCCACAGCAGGATTCCCCCGACGGGTTCGTGGCGCGTCAGCGCGATGTCGTGGCCGGCACGTTCAACTGGTTGCGTGACAGCAGCACGACCGCAGCGAAGAAGCGGCGCGAGGACGTCACGACACTCACGATTGCCGAAGGCCGGTTGCGCGAGGATGTGGCCGCCTTGGCCAAGCGTTTGGTGGAGCGCGGCGTGGCGACCACTGACACGACCTTCGCGAAGATCCAGAAGGAGCTGGTCTCCGCCTCGACCGAGATGAAGCTGGCCGAAGAACAGCTGGGGCGCGGGCTGGGCGGCACGGCGCTTCCCCCCGAACAGCGCGCGTTGCAGCATCTGCAGCGCGCCGAAGCGCTGTATCGCGATGTGCAGGTGCAGACGGGTGGTGGCGGCGGTGGTGGTGGTGGCGGCGGCGGTGGGCAGCAGGGGCAGCGCCCCGAGGATCTCGCCGATCTCTTTGAGCTGCAGACCGACAAGCTGCGTAACCAGTACGAAGCGGTGCAGCAGCAGTCGTCCGAGCCGCAGACGCAGAAGGAGATCGACACCTCGCTGGAGCGCCTCAAGCAGCTGGCCAGTCGGCAGCAGCAGGAGAACGAGCGCATGCAGCGAATGGCCGACGCCCTGCGGCAGCGGATGAGTCAGGAGAGCGGAGCGTCGGGCGGTGCGTCCGGTGGTGCAGCCGGTGGTGCGTCCGGTGGTGCGGCCGGTGGCGGCGCCAAGAGTGGCGGCGCGAATGGCGGAAGCGGGAGCAGTGGCGCGCAGCGTGATCTGGCGAAGCAGGCGGAGGAGGAGGCGCGTCGCTTAGAGCGGTTGTCGCGCGAGCAGAACAGCCCCGATCTCGCCGACGCGGCGCGCCAGATGCAGCAGGCGGCCGATGCGATGCGACGCGCGGCCACGGGGTCGGCGGCGCAAGGCAGCAAGGCACTGGAAGAGCTCAATCGCGCGACACGCAACCTGGAAGGGAGCAAGACCGACGCGGCGAACAGCAGCATTCAGAAGCTGGCGCAGCAGGCGAAGTCGATGGAGTCGCGTCAGCGCGAGATCGCCGACGGCGTAGCAGCGGCGCAGGGCGCGGCCGCCGGCGCCGCACGCGAGCAGCAGATGCAGAAGTTGCTGCAGCAGAAGGAAGCGCTGGCCAATGACGTGGGCGCGATGGAAGCGGAGGCCGATCGCCTCTCGCGCGAGGGACGCAAGGATCAGCCGAAGGCCGCCAGCAAGTTGAGCGAGGCGGCGGATGCCATTCGGGATTCACGCCTCGAGGATAAGATCGAATTCTCGAAGAACGTCATGCGCGGCGGCTCGGTGGAGTACTCGAAGGCGTTCGAGGGACAGATCGCAGAAAATTTGAAGGACGTCGCGGATCGATTGGGGCAGGCGGCGGGATCGGTGCAAGGCGAGTCCGCCGGGCGGCAGCAGGAGCGGACGCTGGGACAGACGCGTGAGTTGGTGCAGAACCTGGAGGCAGCGCGTCAGCGACTGCGGGAACGGCAGGGCCAGCAGGGCCAGCAGGGCCAGCAAGGCCAGCAAGGCCAGCAAGGCCAACAGGGCCAGCAGGGCCAGCAAGGCCAGCAAGGCCAGCAAGGCCAACAAGGCCAGCAAGGCCAGCAAGGCCAGCAAGGCCAGCAAGGCCAGCAGGGCCAGCAGGGCCAGCAGGGCCAGGGCCAGCAAGGCGGCGCCCAGCAAGGCGGCGGCCGTGGCAACAGCGGCAGTATGCCCCGTCAGGGCGGCGCGCCGAACGGACAGGTCGCCGGTGGCAATCCCACGGGGGCGCCGCGTGGTGGGCAGCGCATGGCGACGAGCGACGTGCAGCAGTTCACGCGCGAGTTCCGGCTCCGGCGCGAGAACGCCGAGGGACTTCGCAACGAGCTCGCGCAGCAGGGCGTCAACACGCGTGAGCTCGACCGGGCTATCGACGCCATGCGGCAGCTCGAGAACGCGCGGGCGTTCGGCGATCCAAAGAATCTCGAGACGCTGCAAAGCGCGATGATCGAGGGGCTCAAGACCTTCGAGTTCGGCCTCTATCGCGCGCTCGGCATGAGCACCGACGGCCGACCGGCGCTCGGCGCCAGCGCGCCGGTGCCGGCCGAGTATCGCGCGATGATTGAGGAGTACTACCGGAGTCTGGCCGGAAGCACCAAGGGGAGCACGAAGAAGCAGCCATAGCGGGCCGCGCCCGCCCGCTACGGCGCGGCTTACGCCATCGGTACCAGCGGCACCAGCCGCGCCTCGGCTATCCGCACGCGCTCCCGCACCGCGATCACACTGTCGGGGTTGAGCGACATCGAATCAATCCCGGCGTCCACCAAGAAGTCCGCGAACGTCGGGTCGTCGCTGGGGGCCTGGCCACAGAGCCCCACCGGAATGCCGGCCGCGTGTGCCCGCGTGATCACGTCGCGGATGAGCGTGGTCACCGCGGGATCCCGCTCGTCAAAGCCGTCGGCGAGCACGTCGGAGTCGCGATCGATACCGAGCGTGAGTTGCGTGAGATCGTTACTGCCGATGGAGAATCCGTCGAATCGTGCGGCGAACTCGGTGGCGAGGATCACGTTCGACGGGATCTCGCACATCATGTAGATCTTGAGGCCATCACGCCCGCGCTCAAGACCGGCCGCCGCCATCGTCGCCAGCACGCGATCGGCTTCGGACAGCGTGCGACAGAATGGAATCATGAGAATGATGTTGTCCAGCCCGAGTACGTCGCGTGCGCGGCGCATGGCGGCGCACTCAAGCAGAAATCCCTCGCGATAGCGTGCGTGCGTGTAGCGCGACGCCCCGCGGAATCCGAGCATGGGATTCTCCTCGTGCGGTTCGAAATCGCGCCCTCCAAGCAAATTCGCATATTCGTTCGTTTTGAAGTCGCTCATGCGCACGATCACCGGCTTCGGATACTGCGACGCGGCCAGCATGGCGATGCCGCGCGCCAGCGTCTCAATAAAGAATCCGCCGGGCTCGGTTTCATCGCGGCGCAATGCTTTCACTTCGGCGCGAATGACGGCGTCGCCGATGCGTTCGGGGTGTAACAGCGCCATGGGATGCACACGCACCTCGTTGGCGATGATGAACTCCATGCGCGCGAGGCCAATGCCGTCGGTGGGCAAACGCCAATGGCGAAACGCACTCCCGGGATCGGCCAGGTTCATCATGATGTGCGTGCGCGTGGGCGGCTGCATCCCCAGCACCACGTGCCGCTTCTCGTAGCGCAGACGGCCGGCGTACACGCAGCCATCCTCCCCCTGCGCGCAGGACACCGTGATCTCGCTGCCGGGGGTAAGCACCCGCGTCGCGTTACCGGTGCCCACGATGGCGGGAATGCCCAATTCCCGACTGAGAATTGCCGCATGACAGGTGCGTCCGCCGTGATCAGTGACAATCGCGGACGCGATGCGCATGACGGGCAGCCAATCGGGATCGGTCATCTCCGTGACCAGCACGCCGCCAGCGGTGAACGGATCGGTGGGATGCTTGAGCACGAAGACGGGACCGCTCGCGATCGCGTGTCCAACGCTGCGCCCGCGTACAATGACCGACCCGCTGTCGCGCAGCTCGAAGCTGTCGATACCACCGGCCAGATGCTGCGACTCCACCGTTTCAGGCCGCGCCTGCACGATGAAGAGTTCGCCGGTCTCGCCATCTTTGGCCCACTCGATGTCCATCGGCATCATGTGCCCGGCCGCGACTGTGTAATGCGTCTCGATCTGCACGGCCCAGCGCGCCAGGGTGATGGCGTCGTCGTCGGTCAGCGAGAATCGCGCGCGCGCAGCCAGCGGCGTCTCCACGTTCATGGTGGGTGTATTAGCAGTACCGAGCACCATCGTCTTTTCTTTCTCGCCGCGCCGCGTGCGCAGAATGGGACGCAACGCCGGATTCGCGAGCGCGGGCTTGAAGAGCCAGAACTCGTCGGGGTCTACGACACCCTTCACGATGTTCTCGCCGAGTCCGTACGCGGCGCTGATCATGACGACGTCGGGAAAACCCGTTTCCGTATCGATCGTGAACATGACACCCGCAGCGCCCGTGTCCGAGCGCACCATGCGCTGCACGCCGATGGAGAGCGCGACTTGGTCGTGATCGAACCCGTTGCGCTCGCGATAGCTGATGGCGCGATCGGTGAAGAGCGACGCGTAGCAGCGGCGGCAGGCATCGAGCAGCGCCGCCTCACCGCGCACATTCAAGAACGTTTCCTGCTGGCCGGCAAAGCTGGCGGTGGGCAAATCTTCGGCCGTCGCGCTGCTGCGAACGGCCACGGCGACATCGGGCACACCGGTCCGCGTGCACAATTCTCCGTAGGCCGCAGCGATGCCGTCACGAATGGCGATCGGCAACGGTACGCCGAGGAACCGTTCGCGAATGGCCATCCCGGCATCGGTGAGCGACTTGCCCCCGGTCCGCATGGCCTCGATTTCCGATTGGATCACGGAACCCAGCGCATGCTCGGCGACGAGTTGCCGATACGCCGCCGCCGTCGTGGCGAATCCCGGCGGCACCGCCACGCCCGACGCCTGCAACTCGCGAGTCATCTCCCCCAGCGACGCGTTCTTGCCACCCACGATGCCGATGTCGCCCCGACTGATGTCTTCGAACCAGCGCACCCACGTGGCGCGCGGCGCGGACGACGCACGCGGCGACAAGGCTGGTGATGGCAATTTCACTGACGACTGGGCAATAGACGACATGGAACACTCCCGTGAGGACAGCCCGCGCGCCGGAGTGGCACGCGCGGCTCGTCACCGTTGCATGTCTCCAGTATGGGCGCCCCGCGCGCCGAGTCTATCAGGCGAAGGCTGGCGCATCGTCAGGCGATTGCCTTCAGGCGATTGCCTTCAGGCGATTGCCTTCAGGCGATTGCCCTCAGGCGACGGTGGCCTGCCCGTCGTGTTCGCGATGATACTGCTCGATGCGCGCCACCTCGTCGCGTGAGCCGAACACAAAGCCCACGCGCTGGTGCAGCGTGGTGGGGACCACGTCCATCGCGCGGTGGTGTCCGGTGCTGGCCATCCCGCCGGCCTGCTCGATGAGCATGGAGACAGGGTTGATCTCATACAGCAGGCGCAGGCGCCCGGGCTTCGCGGGGTCCTTCGTATCGCGCGGATACATGAACACGCCGCCGCGCATGAGAATGCGATGGGCCTCGGCCACGAGCGAGGCGATCCAGCGCATGTTGAAGTCCACACCGCGCGGTCCGGTGCGCCCCGCCAGGCACTCCTCGACGTAGCGCGCCACGGGCGGCTCCCAGAAGCGGGCATTGGACGCGTTAATCGCGAACTCGCGCGTCGACTCGGGGATGCGCACGTCGGGGTGCGTGAGAATCCATTCGCCGACTTCGGGGTTGAGCGTGAAAGCGTGCGTGCCGCGGCCCAGCGTCAGCACCAGCATGGTGCTGGGACCGTAGAGCGCGTAGCCGGCGCACACCTGTGCGGCGCCGTGCTGCAGAAAGTCCACCAGCGTCGCGTCCTGCCCCGGCACGGGCGCGCGCAGAATGGAGAAAATGCTCCCCACCGTCAGATTCACATCGATGTTCGACGAGCCGTCGAGCGGATCGAAGAGCAGCAAATACTTGCCGCGCGGAAACTGCGCGGGCATCTCGTACGGCTCGGCCATCTCCTCGGACACCATGCCGGCCAGGTGGCCGCCCCATTCGGTGGCGCCGAGGAAGATGTCGTTGCTCTGCAGATCGAGTGGCTGCTGCGCCTCGCCATGCACGTTGTGGGCGAGCGGCTCCGGCGCCTCGTCGGGCTCGGTGCCGCCATCCACGCGCCCATATCCGCTCGCAGTACCCAACGCGCCCAGTGCCACGCGCACCGCGATGGTCTTGCACGCGAGCGCGATATCCGCGAGCAGCGCTTCGAGGTCGCCGCGATGATCGACCGCATCCACACGCGATTCGATCAGAAACTGGGCGAGGGTGGTTCGTCCGCCGGTGGGCATGCGCGTGGGGAGCAGTGAGGAGACCATCACGATCAGACAACAGGCGACGGCACGATGGTCCCCAGGGGGTCGCGCGCACATCTTTCGCGGGAGACCGCGCCGTCATGGTTCGTGCCAAGCTAGCCGTCCCACACGCTCCCGTCTAACGGGAGCGCACCATTCACCGCGAGTGCCCCGTGTCGTCCATCATTTCGCAGCTGCTGGTCGCGCTTTCTGTATCGGCGGCCCCGGCCGACTCCACGCACTGCGTGGATGCCGCGCGGTTTTTGCGCACGACACAGCACATGGTCGCGGTCATCGAGCGCGACACCATCGACGACTGGCGTACCAAGCGCAAAGTGCTCGGCTGTCGGATCACCGCCGCCGGCGGCACCGACGTGGGCGTACAGCAGGAGGCGGTGCGCTTCTACGAGCGTCTGCGCGCCGCGCAGTGGGTGCGCACGCCCGACCCGCGCGACTCGCCGAACGAGGGGTCGCTGCGCTTCCGCTGGGCGCAATCCGACTGCCTGTTCAACATCAATCGCGAAGGCTTACTGGGCACCGAAGCGGAGGGGCTCGTGAACGAGCGCTTGGTGCTCAAGGCCGGCGAGACGCGCTATCAGATGTTCGTGATGTGTATGCCGGCCATGGCGGCCGCACCGCGCGAGCCGTAACACTCGAGCCGTAACACGCGAGCCGTAACACGCGAGCCGTAACACGGGCGCGCCTTCGCGAGGACAAGCGCGCCTCCGACGTGCGGAGTAACGCCGTCCGACGCTATTTGCTGGCGGTCTGCCCTTTGGTGCCGCCGAGCACCGTGGGGTTTCTGATGATCGGCACGGCGCTCATGCGCTGATGGCCGCGCTCGTCAGTGGCCGTGATGATGAGGGCATACGGCCCGTACGGCAGCGTGGCGAGATTCAACCGTGACGTCCATCCCATCGGGTTGCCGCGCGCGCCTGCGCCGCCGATGGGCCCGTACTGCAGCGGCGTGACCTGCCCGCCCACCGACGCGATGACGCCGGTCAGCGGGAACCGCGACGTCACGGCGGCCACCGCGGTGACGGTATCGCCCACCACCGCGTACGCGAACGGAATCGGGACGTTCACGACGATGTCGGTATCGGTGGCGATGGTGACCGTGAGTGCGGTGGCGGCATGCTGGGTTTCGCTGGACGCGTCGACGATCACCGTGCCGCTGGACAGCGCCGTCACGAGCCCCGTGGCGGACACCATCGCCACCGTCGGCGCGCTGCTGTTCCACAGCACCGCCCGCCCCGTGAGCAGCGTGCCCGCGTAGTCGCGCACCGCCACGTCGAGCTGCATGGACTGGCCAGCCTCGAGCGTCGCCGAAAACGGCGACACCACGACCGACGCCACCGGCGCCGGCCCCGGCGGCCGCGATTGCACGGTGAGGGACAGACTCCCCTGCACGGTGCCCACGCGCGCGCTGAGTGTGGTGGTGCCCGGCGCGACGGCCGACACCACGCCATCGCTGCTGACGGTGGCCACGGAGGACTGCGCCGTGGTCCAGGCAATCGCGCCCACCGTCATGGCGCGCCCTTTGTGGTCGACGGCCTGCACGGTGGCCGTCGCCCGCTCACCGGCCACGAGCGGGTTAGACGATAATTGCACCGTCAGCGACGTCAGCACGGGGAGCGGCTCCACCGTGGTCTCGGGGGCGGACGTATTGACCGGTGCAGCGCCACAGCGCACCAACAGCGCCGCGCTCAGCATCACGCCAAGCGCTGCGCCGACTCCTCGACGCCACTGAACAGCTCCGGTCGTGCTCCCGCGCGTCGTCCCGTTCGGCATGGCAGGGGGAAGCTACGAGCCGCGGCGCCGCGGCGCCAACCGAGTCAGCAACCACGTAGCAAACCGGCGTACGTTGGCATCCTCTCACGGATACCGACGTACGCCGCCGATGTGTTGGGTCCTAGCGCGCCTTACGGCGCAGGACGCTTGTACAGCCCTACCAGCACACCCTTACCGCGAATGTGCGACGCCATGGCCGCCACCACGGCGGCGCGTGTGGCCGGCGGCGCCATGCCCACCGCCGCAATGTTCATGGGGATATCGAGCGCATACAGCTCGAACACGTAGTGATGCGCCGGGCCCGTGGACGGCGCCGCGGGGCCGCGATAGTACGGGCCGGTGCCGCTGATTTGGCGCAAACCACCCGCCGCCTGCGATCCCTGCGCAATGCCTTCGGGCAGCGACGTGGCCGTGCCCGGGATATTCCACGCCATCCAGTGCAGTAGGTCGTCGTTGCCATCTCCGATGGCGGCGTCGACGTCGTGCATGATCAGCACAAAGCTCTGCGTGGAATCCGGGGCGCCGCTCCACGACAGTGGCGGCGAGACATCACGGCCGGTCTGCGCGTGCTTGGCCGGCATCATCCCGCCGTCGGCGAACGCGGAGCTCGTGAGCGTCATGTTCTTGAGCGCAGCGCGTCGAGGCGCGGCGGCGCGCGGCGCGGCTGGTGGTTGCGCCGCTGGCGGTTGGGCGGGGGGTTGTGCCTGTGCGACGGCGGCCAGCGCGCTGCTGCCAGCGAACACCGCGGCGACAACAAATGAGTTCATGCGCATAGTTGTTTTCACTTGAACGTCGCCGGCTGCTGCTTCCGCCACGTATCGTAGCGCATGCGCAGCGTCTTCACCGGGTTCAGATTCTCGCCCGGCTTGATGGCGTTCGGTCCGCCCTGCTCGGGCTGCGCCACGGTGATGTACATGGCGTACTTGCCGTTGTTGTGCGAGTCGCCGTTGGTGTCGGTCTTGTCGGCCATGAGTATGTACGACACATACGCCGTGCGCCCTTCGCACGGGATAGCCGGCTTAGTCCCATCGGGGAGATTGGGGCACGTGCAGCGGCTATCGCCGCCAAACTGATCGGCGGTTTCAAGCGCGGCCATGACGCGATCGGTCAGCGCGCCCTTGGTGTTCAGGAACGCCTTCACCGCGTTGGGGATCACTTCGCCCGGACGCAGGATGTTGCCCTGAATGGAGTAGTAGATCTGCGTGCCCGGCACCTGTCCCTGGAAATCCTGCGACACGTAGCCGTTGGTGAGCCCGGAGTGTCCGGCGTGGCGGCCCTGCAAATCGAGAATGCCGAACTGGCGCGTCTGGAACGCCGGATCTGCGGAGAGCATCTCGATGATGCGTGCCGGATCAGTGCCCTTTTGGAGTTCGGCGTAGACGAGCATCTGGTTGGCGTGCGTGCCGTCGACACCGGCTTGGCACGCGGCCACGCCTTTGCCTGGTACGACGACCGCTTGAATGTTCATCAGGAACGCGTCGTTGTTATTGACGCAGGTGGCCGACGCGATGACGACGCGTCCGGTGGCCAGATCGACCGCGATGACGGACCACGTGGCATGCGCGGCGCGCGGAAACGCGACCAACAGGACCACGAGGGCGGCGGCGCGACGGAGTGCGCGCAGCAGAGAGGATAGGTTCATGCGGCAATAGTGCGCTGCGATTCCACGACGGCGCAAGAGCGACGCCTCGCGCGCCGGCTATGCGTACAGCAACGCGGGCTGCACGCGTGCGGCCCAGCCCTCGGTCCCCGTCCAGTCGCGCACCTGCGCGAGGTCGAGGCGTGGCGCATCGCGCACGATAAATGCCTCCAGATCGGCGCGCCCCACCAGCCGCGCAAAGTGCCCCTGCCCCGTCGGATTGGCCGCCGTCGGATACGTGGCCCACGCGAACGTCTCGCGATGCACGGTCATCACGGCAGCCAGCAGCAGCAGGCCCGTCGCGACCGGCCCCAGCGCCAGCGCGTCAGCGGGCGCAATCTGTACGCCCTGGCACGACAGCTCACGATACGGTGCCAACGCGGGGGTGAACGCCACCGGCTGAGACGCCACCGGCTGACACGCCACCGCGCCGTGCGTACGACGCGCAAACTCCTGCGCCACTGCCGGCGCATCCAACCAGGGCGCCCCCACCACCTGAAACGGCATCGCGGTGCCGCGCCCCACGCTCACATTCGTCGCCTCAAATAGACAGGTGCCGGGATAGCACGCCGCGCTCTCGTACGACGGCATGGACGGCGAGGTGGGCACCCACGCGCATCCGGTGTTCGGCCACGGCATGGCGCGCGTCCAGCCGTCACACGCCATCACGTGGAGCATGGCGTCCGGAAACCGCTCGCGCTGCCAGAGGCGCGCCAGCTCCCCCAACGTCAGCGCATGACGCACCGGGATGGCATCCTCCCCCACAAACGAGCGGCAATCGGCGCGCAGCACCGGCCCTTCCGCCTGCGACAGTTCGCCACCCAGCGGATTGGGGCGATCCAACACCACCAACGGCACGCGCGCCTCGGCACACGCGGCCATCACGTGATACAGCGTCCACGTGTAGGTGTAAAAGCGCGCACCCACATCGGGGATATCAAACAGCACCGCATCGAGGTCGCGCAGCGAGTCTGTGGTTGGCCGCATGCGTTCGCCGTACAGCGATATCACGGGCAAGCCTGTTACGGCATCGACATCATCGCGCACCGGTGCGCCATCGGCCGCTGACGCCAGCAGGCCATGCTCAGGGCCGAACAACCGCACGAGCGGCACGCCGGCCGCGAGCAGTGCCTCGCGCGATCGGCGCGTCGGGTCAGCGGCGAGACGCGCAGCATCGTTGGTGACCAGACCGATGCGCCGCATGGTCGTTGGCTCGCCATCCGTCAGCCCATCAAGCCACGACGGGTCAGCGCAGAGCCGATCGACGCCGAAGCGCAGGCTCAGGGCAACCGTCCGTACTTGCGCATCGCCGCCAGCATGCGATCCAGCGGCATGGCGTAAATGCGCAGATCGTTCGCGCCGGTGGTCGTCTCCGCGGCCAACAGTGCGTTGGTGATGGCCGCTTCCGTGGCCTGCGCGGTCGCCTGAAAAATCGGCGAGAGGCGATCGTTGTTCACCATCCGCACCGAGGAGACGGTGTCGGACGACCAGCTGTTGGTGTTGGCGGTAGAGAAGGCGACAAAAATGTCGCCGGAACTGTTGCCACCAAAGCCACCCTGCCGCCCAATCCCCAGCGACACGCGCGTTGCCACGCGCTTGAGTTGATGCGGCAGCAGCGGCGCATCGGTAGCCACCACGACAATGATCGATCCTTGCTCGGGCGCGTCCGCGGCATCGCGATCACTCGGCGCGTCGCAACGCCGCACCGTCGCGTTGGCCGCGAGCGGCGCGGTGTTGGCGATGCACGGTTGCAGATCGGGGATCTCCTCGCCCACCGGCACGCCGGCGATGCGCAGATCGCGGCGCGAACCGAAGTTGCACTGCACGAGCACCCCCACGGTGTATCCACCTTGCGCCGCCGGCAGTTTGCGCGACGCGGTGCCAATGCCCCCCTTGAAGCCCAGACAGCGCATACCGGTACCGCCGCCCACCACGCCTTCGGCGGGAAGGCCGCCGGCAGCCGAGTTGAGCGCGGCCAGCGCGTGCGACTCCTTCACGTGGAAGCCGTTGATGTCATTGAGGCCGCCATCGTACGTCTCGGCCACCACCGGCAACCACCACGGTTGCAGCACATTCTTCTGCGAGACTTCCCACTTGATGATCGCGTCGCGCACCACGCCCACGCTGTGCGTGTTGGTGATACCGATGGGCCCTTCGAGGAAACCGCTCTCCTGCACCCAGGTGGTGCCGGTCATCTCGCCGTTGCCGTTGAGGGCAAACCACGACGCAAACACCGGGTCGTGATTGGCCTTGCCACGCGGATGCACGATGGTCACCCCCGTGCGCACCGGCCCCTGTCCCACCACAAGCGCGCCGCTGCCGGCAATGATGGTGCTGTGCCCGACTTCCACACCCGCCACGTCCGTGATGGCATCGAGCGCGCCGGGCGTGCCGCCGATGGGCAGCTTGAGATCGTTCTCGCGCGGCTTGCGCTGCGCGCCGAGCGAGGAGGCATCAAACGCAGAGGTGCCGACAACCAGCAGCGCAAGGGCAACGGATAGGGAACGCATGCGAACTCCGGTGAAACGTGATGGGAGATGCGTCGATCAAACCGACTGCGCGACTGGCAGATGTCGGCGAAACGGTACGTCCGCTTCCGGCCCTTCGTCAAAGGTTTGCGCGTAGCGATGCCCGGCGTACACCGCGTGCACGATGAGCCCGGGCGCCAGAGCGTCTCCGATGCACTGCACCTGCGTCACACCGGCCTCGGCCCACTCGGCCTCGCGCGCCAGCAGCTCGTGGTGCAGCGTGTCGTTGGGGACGCGCGCGGTGAGGCTGACGACGGCATCGCACGCAATCTCGCGCAACTCCCCCGACCAGTTGTGTTCGACCTCCACACCGCCGGCACTGGCGCGCACGATATTGTGCGAGGTCACCTGCTCCACACCGAGTCCGTACAACCGTCGCTGAATGTGGCGGAATTCGAGCGTGTTGGTGGTCCACGAGGCCACGGAATCTTCGGGCGATACGATGGTCACGGTGCCGCCCGCGCGCACGATGTATTCGGCGAGCACGCTGCCCAGATAAAACCCATCGTCATCGAAGATGACCACATGGCCGGTGGGCACCACTCCGTTCAGGATGTCATCCGGCGTGAGAATCTGTGGGCCGAAGCCGACAATCGGCACTCCGTTGCTGCGTCCGTATCCATCGCGACGCCACGAACACCCAGTGGCTAACACCACATGCTCGGCACCGAAGTCAAAGACCTCCTGCACCGTGATGGGCGATTCACGATACACGGTGACGTTGGCCATCTTCTCAATCTGCGTCACGCGCCAGTCGCGCACGCGCATCCATTCGGCCAATCCGGGCAAGCGGGCTTCCTGCAGCACGCGACCGCCAAGTTCCCGACTGGATTCCGAGAGATGCACGTCATAGCCGCGCTGCCCAAGCGCGCGCGCAGCCTCAAGGCCCGCGGGGCCCGCCCCGACCACCAGAATGCGGGACGCTGATTTCTTGGGCGCGATACGCTCGGGATGCCACCCTTTGCGCCACTCCTCGCCCATGCTCGGATTCTGCGTGCAGCGAATGGGCGTACTGGTCATGTCACCGGTCACGCAGATGTTGCACCCGATGCACTCGCGAATATCCTCCATCCGCCCTTCTTCGATTTTCTTGGGCAGAAACGGGTCGGCGATACTGGGGCGCGCGGCACCGATCATGTCCATGACGCCACGCCGGATCTGATCCACCATGGTATCCGGCGACGTGAAGCGCCCAACCCCCACCACCGGCTTGGTGGTGTAGCGCTTGACCCAGTGCGTGAACGGCTCCTGCGCCCCCTCCTTGGCAAAGCGCGACGTCATGGAGTCGTTGTACCAGGCCGCAATGTTGATGTCCCACAAGTCAGGGAGATCGGCCAGCATGTGCAGCACTTCCTGCGCTTCCGTTACGGTCACGCCGCGATCGCCCAGCATTTCTTCCACCGCGAAGCGCACCACCACGCCACAGCTGTCGCCGACCGCCTCTTTCGTGTCTTCGATGATTTCGCGGAACAGCCGCACGCGATTCTCCAGCGAGCCACCGTATTCATCGGTGCGCTGATTGCGGCGCCGCTGCAGGAAGTGCATGGCCAAACTCAGGTCGTGTCCCGCATACACGTAGATGAGATCAAACCCCGCCGTGCGCCCGCGAATGGCCGCCGCGCGATGCCAGCGGCGGTACTCGCGGATATCGTGCTTGGTCATGGCGCGCGCCTGATGCGGATAGCCGTACTTGAGCGGCTGATGCGACGGTGCCAACGCCACTTCACGCGAATACAGGTTGGACGAGGTGGGCCCGTTGTGCGTGAGCTCCACCGCGGCCAGCGAGCCATGCGCGTGCACGCGGTCGCACATCATCGCGAGGGCGGGGATGTCCGCGTCGTCCCATAACCGCGCCTCCACATACGGTGTGACATCGCCACTGGGATGGATTTCACATTCCTCCGTGGAGACGACCGCCCATCCGCCCTCCGCTTTGGCCTCCCGCATGGCCGCATGCGCCGCGGGCATTTGATGGCCCATGCCGTTGCAGTGCGGCACCTGAAAAAAGCGGTTGCGGGCAGTGACGGGGCCGATTTTCACCGGCTCGAAGAGAATGTCGTAACGTGGATCGCGTGGCATGGGCGTGCGGTATCGAGCGTGAGCGTCAGAGTGCGACAGATGTTGAGTCGAGCGTCGTGGGGGCGGCACGCTCTGCCGCGTGTCGGGCGGCGCGTTGCGCCATGCGATGCAGCGGCCAGCCGGCGGCAATGAGGACAGCGCCCCAGCCAAGGGATTCCCATCCGGTGCCGTAGAAGGCCCAGAGCGAGAAGATCACGGCGCCGACCGACGCAATCAGCAGGCTGCTCGACCGCGGCAGGCGGCCGTCGCGCATGAACCGGAGCACCGCCAGCGCGCACAGCAGGTACATCACCAGGATGGTGGCGGTGGAGAGCAGCGTGGCGAAGTTGACGGCGGCAATACCCACGCGCGTGCTGGCCATCAGCACGAACGCACCGGTGACGATGGCGCCGATCATCAGCGATCGGATCGGCACACCGTGCGCATTCCGCACACCAAACCACGGTGGCAACGAGCCGCGCTCGCACATCGCGGCCGGTAGCTCGGCACCAATCAACAGCCATCCGTTGAGACAGCCGAAGCAGCTGAATACCGCGCATACGGCCACCAGCAATCCGGCGCTATTCCCGAGGTACCCGCTGATGAAATCGGAGATGGGCGCCTTGGACACAGTCAGCGCAGCCACCGGCAGCATCAGTGCAACCGCGCACGTGGACACGATAGTGACGGCCCCACAGATGCCCGTCCCCATCATGGTCGCGCGCGGCACGTTGCGCTCGGCATCGTCTACCGCGTCCGACGGGACCGTAGCGCTCTCGAGGCCTAGCATCGCGTAGAACGTCAGCCCAATCGCCGACACCGTCGCGCTTAACGTGATAGGCACCGCATGCACCGGCGCCAATGTCGCCATGCCGCCGTGCCAGAACGTCCACCCGGCTAACCCGATGACGGCAACAAACGGCAGCAGTTTGATGATGGTGGAGACCAGCTGCACGCTGCCGGCGAGGGCGCGCGCATTGGCCCACGTGAGCAGCGCGATGAGCGTCAGCCCCACGCCGGCCTCGGAGCCCGGGACGTCGCGCATCGCCGGGATCAATCGTGTGAGATAGCTCACCCCGGTGATGGTGATGGCCGCATTGGCTGCGTACACCGACACCAGATAGCCCCACGAGCCGAGGAACGCCGCGCTATCCCCGAATCCGATCTGCATGAAGCCGTGCGCACCGCCGGCGCGCGGAAAGTGCATGGCGAGCTTCGCAAACACCCACGCAAGACACATGGCGCCGGTCAGGCTGATGACCCACGCGATGACCGCGTTCCATCCGTACGGGGCGATGGAGGCGGGGAGCATGAAGATGGACGCGCCGACAATGTTGCCCACGACGAGCGCGGTCGCGGTCCAGATCCCCATGCGCTTGCGCTGGTGGCGGACCGGCATGGCGACGGCCGGCGCGCTCATGCGTGCACGACGGCCATCGCATCCTGCATGCTCAACTCGAGCAATGTCATCGCCTCATCCACGTCGGCGCGTGTGATGAGCAACGGCGGCATAAAGCGCACCGTGCTGACACCACACGATAGCAAGATCAGCCCGCGGTGATAGGCGCGCGTGATGAACTCGTCGCACAGCGCGCGGGCGGGCGTGTGATCGTCATGACCGGCGATCAGTTCAACGCCAATCATGAGTCCCTCCCCGCGCACCTCGCCAATCTGCGGGCAGCGGCTCTGCCACTCGCGCAGCCGCGTCATGAAGTACGCGCCCACCTCGGCGGCATTCTGCATATACTCGCGCTCCACCAAGTCGATCGTGGCCAGCGCCGCCGCACAGCAGAGCGGGTTGCCCCCATACGTGTTGCCGTGCGCGCCGCGCTTCCACTGTTCCATCCATCGCTTTTTCGCCACCACCAGACCAATCGGCATGCCGCTGCCAATGCCCTTGGCCAGCGTCATGATGTCGGGAACCACCCCCACGTGATGCGCCGCGAACATCTTGCCCGTGCGGCCGATCCCCGATTGCACTTCGTCGAAGATGAGGAGGATGCCGTGGCGATCGCACAACGCGCGCAGACCGGCCAGAAATCCCGGTGGCGGCACGACGTAGCCGCCTTCCCCCTGAATGGGCTCCACTAGAATGCCCGCCACTTCCTTGGCCGGCACGTTGTGCGCGAAGAGCACGTGCTCGATGTAGTGCAGCACGGCCTCGCCCTGATCATCACCGGCAAACAGTGGCCGGTAGTTGTTGGGATACGGAACGTGCGTCACGCCGGGCATGGTGGGAAAGAATCCCGCCTGCTGCGTGTACTTGCTGGATGTGAACGACAGCGAGCCCATGGTACGTCCGTGGAATCCGCCCAGGAATCCGATGAACCGACTGCGCCCTGTGACGTAGCGTGCCAGTTTGAGCGCGCCTTCCACGGCCTCGGTGCCGCTCTGGCACATGAAGCTCATGACGGGCTCGTCGCCCATGGGCTTGAGATCGCGAATGCGCTCGCCGAGGCGAATCTGTCCCTCGTGCCAGTAGTCGCTGGAGATGTGCAGGAACCCCTGCGCCGCCTCCGTGATGGCCGCGACCACCTCGGGATGCGAGTGGCCGGTGGAGCAGACCGCGATGCCCGCCGCGAAGTCGAGAAACCGATTGCCATCAACATCCCAGATTTCCGCGCCGCGCCCGTGCGACATCACGAACGGGTAGTCACGCGGATAGGACGGTGAAACCACGTCCGCGTCGCGCGCGATCATCGCCTGCGCCTTGGGCCCGGGGAGCGGTGTCTTGATGTGGGGCGACGTCATGAGCGAACCGGTAGAGGACAAACCGACGCAACGGGTAGGGTTACTGCGGCAGCGTGATGCGCACCGGCCGAGTGTGCGCCGTGCGCGTGCGATCGTGCAAGGCGCGGAGCGTCTGCAGCTCCAATGCCGTCGGCGGCTCAATCGTGATCAGGGTATCGGCCACCCGCAACGGCCAGCCGCAGGCAGCCCGTACGTCGTCAACGTGCACTCCCGGATAGGTCGCGCACAACACCAGTTCGCGGGATTCCGCATCGGGCTCAAGCACACCGAGATCCGTGATGAGCGCGCTTGGACGCCCCGCCGTGCTGCAAAAGTCGAGACGATTCACAAAGGCCTTGGGCGACTGCTTCATGATGACCAGCACCTCGCGCGCGTGCAGAGCGATCTCGGGCGCACCGCCGGCGCCCGGCAAGCGCACCGTGGGCTGTTCATACGCGCCAATGACGGTGGTGTTCAGATTGCCCATGCAATCGATCTGTGCCGCACCCAGAAAGCCCACGTCCACGCGCCCGCGCTGCAGGTAGTGCGTGAAGATCTCCGGCAGCGGAATCACGCTGCGCGCCGTTTCGGCCAGTTCGCCGTCACCGATGGAAAGCGGAAGCACCGTGGGTCGCGTGCCGACCGTGCCTGACTCGTAGATGAGCACCAGATCCGGCGCATGCGTGAGGCGCGCCAGATTGCACGCCGCACTGGGCAGTCCGATGCCCACAAAGCAGACCGCCCCGTTGCGTAATCGGCGCGCGGCCGCCACGGTCATCATCTCGTCCGGCGTGTAGTTGCGCGTGGCATTCATCGTCATCACGCAGCCACTCCCACGCTGCGCAGGAACGCCGCATGATCGACGGTGCCCAGCACATGCTGTTGCATCCACGCCGTAAAAGACTCGCGCGACCGCGCGATCTCATCCCACGCCAGATAGAACGCGTTGTCGCGCGGATAATAGCCGTGCGCATACGACGGATACGCGCCGCCGGGCACCTCGGCAATCGCGGCAATCTGCCAGCCCGGGATCACGAACGCGTTCAT
>CALQGY020000027.1 GCA_943330235.2 Candidatus Kuenenia stuttgartensis | reverse complement strand
CGCCAACGCACCATCTCTCCAGCGCGCAGCCACGACGCCACGGGTCGCGCCGCGCGCTGATCTCCGCGCCCGACGGCCAACCAATCGAAAATCGACCCCCAGAGTGCTCCAAACGCCTCGGCGCTCCGTCCACCACGCAAGGACCAGCCCGCGTAGCCCGACCCGGAAATAATCAGGGTGCGCATCCCCGCGTCATCGCGCGCCGCGATAGCTGGCACCGCCTCGCCGCGCTTCGCGAGCTTGGCCTCGAGCACAGTGATCGCGCCCCGCGGCACACCCGCCAGCGTCAGCGGCGGCAAGCTATCCCACGGCAATCCGGCCAGCGATGCGGCGAGCGGCGACGCGGGAGCTCCGCTGGCGTACCACTCCGCGGCCCGCGTCGATTCGCCGGCACGCGCCATGGCCGTAGGAGGCGCCGGAGACCACAGGGCCCGTGCGGCCCGCGCCGTCCCCGAGGACTTCGGCGCCCACGTGGTGTCACCGTGCACAATGAGCAATCCCGCCGCTGACGCGCGCGCACGCACGTCCTCCTCGGCGATGGGCGCCAACGATCCTTCTTCGCGCCACACACCGGGGGCTAATCGCAGATACGCCTTCGTCGGCAGTGCGAGCGCGCCACGCAGCACCACCAGCACTTCACGAACGTCTAAGTCAGGCGCCGTCGACACGAACACCGCCGGCGGCCGATCGCCAATCTCGACGGCCGCGCGCAACGTATCGTTGCGCGGCTCTACATCGCCCGCCACCTGCAGCGTGGCCCGCACGATGGCCGTGTGCGCTCCACGCGGCAGCGGCAACGGCAGGGTGAGTCGCGTGGTCGCGTACGCGGCCAGCGCGGGCACCGCCATCTCGCCCGCAGCGACCCCGTCCAGCGTTAACGCCAATCGACCATCGGGGGAGCCAGCGGGCCCGGAGGCCAGAAGCGCCGCAATCTGGAGCGTGTCACCGGCCGACGCCGATACCGGCACGGTCAGGTCGGCGAGTGCCACATCAGGACGCGCATCGCGGCGTGCATCACGCGCGGGCACGATGACCCGCGAGCCAAGCGGCGCATCGGACAACGCCTCGACGTCATCCACTTCGCCGTCGGTGACGAGGAACAACGGCCGCCCCAGCGCGGCGGCGCGATCGACGGCCGTGCGAATGCGCGACGCCGCGTCAGTGGGCACCAGCGCCGCCAACGCGCCCGCGCCGATCTCCCGCGCCGAGTCGCCGACCGCCACGACATCATCAGACGCCGTGCCTGCGGCGCGCACGATGGATTGCCACTCGCCGCGCAGCGTACGCACGGCCGTGGAATCATCGCCGGCGGCTCGACGCCAACTGGCCGACACATCAATGGCCACGAGGGGAGCGGCCGGCCGCGGCGGCGAGGCCGGCGCACCGAGGAAGAGTGCTGCCACCAGGAGCACGGCCGCGAATCGCATGGCGGCCAGTAGGAGCACACGGCCGCGCTGTCCGGCGGTCGCCGAACGGGCGTACGCCAGCCAGGCCACGAGCAGCCCGAGCGCGATGGCGATCGACCAGCGAATCACCGCGAGCTCCCCCGCAACTCAGCGCCCACGCGACACGCGTTCACAGGCAACGCGAACCAGCGCGACGCGATCAGCCGACGGCCCCACACCGCGGCGACTATTCAGCGCCTACATGGCGCGCGGCTTCACCCCGCGCGCCCGGCGTCACTGCGTTCTCCGACACGAACGCGGCGCGTCCGATGCCGCTATCCAGGAGGGCGAAGAACCGACTCCGCACTTGCTCAAACGACGAGCGCTCGTTGGAGGCCAACGACTCGCCGACCTGATTTTTGAGTGCGGCCCGCGGGTCGCGGTGCACGCCGTTGACGAGCACCTCGAAGTGCAGGTGCGGCGCGGTCGCGAGTCCAGAGGAGCCGACAAATCCGATGGTGCGGGAGATGGCCACCGCGGCGCCACGCTTGATCCCGGCGGCGAATCCCTGAAGATGCCCGTACCGAGTCACAAACCCGTTGCGGTGGCGAATTTCCACAACACGGCCATATCCGCCTTTCCAGCCGGCGTAGATCACCGTGCCGTCACCCAGCGCGCGCACGGACGTCCCGGCGGCGGCGGAATAATCGGTGCCCTGATGCGCGCGCCAGACGCCGAGGATGGGATGCTTGCGCATGCCGAACACGCTGGAGATCCGGCGGAAGTTGAGCGGGGCGCGGAGGAATCCGGCGCGCATCGACTTGCCGTCGCCATCGAAGTACTGCACCCGGGCCTGCGCATTGGTGAATCGGACCGTCTCCACGCGCCGGCCTCCCAGCGTAAGTCTGGCGGCCAGCACATTGCCGGGGCGTACGAGGCCGTTGGTGGCGGTCTGCCGCTCGACCAGGAGGCGGATGGTATCGCCCTTCTGCAGGTCGCGGCTCAGGTCGACGCGATACTCGAGGATGTCGGCGAGCGCGTAGGCCACTTCGTCGCGGATCCGCTCCGGGAACGCGGCGGCGCCACGTTCGACCGCATCGGTGAGGGTGCTCCGCACCACGCTCCCAACGGCGACGGTGTCCGTGCGCCACTGCAGACGCTCTTCGGTTTCCGTCCACGCTGAGGAATCCGTTCGGCGCAGGCGCACCAAGCGATCGATGGCCAGCTGAAATTCGATTTCCGACGCACCGGAGACGGGGCTGGTTCGCGTGGTAATCGTGGTGCCGGCGCGGACACGTCGCGCATCGATGGTGGCGGCCGACCGCAGGGCCCTGGTCGCCTCGTCCCGAGAGACGCCAGCCCGTTCAAGGACAGCCAGCAACGGCTCACCCCGCCGAACGGTGTCGACGCGTGTTCGCCATGGCGGGGTGATAGAAGCACGAGACCCCGCGTCGAGTAAACTCGCCGCGGGGCGTTCGGGGACCGGACGTCCGAGTGATATCGCAGCGGCTCCCACGACGACGCAAGTCGCCGCGATGAGCAGCCTGATGGGCGTCCGCTTCAATCCATCTGTCTCCGGATGAACGTCGGGATTTCCATGTCGTCCAGCTCGTTGCTAGAGGACGGGGACGACGTCGAGGTGGGGCGAGAGGGGCGCGGAGGCGCTCCTTCCCAGGTAGGCCGAGCCGGCGGGGCCGCTGGTCTGGGCACCTGCCGATCACGTACAGGGAAAGGTAGCACCGAAGGGGACGGGGCCGCGACCGCTGTCCGAGAATCGGCGTGCTGAGGCGCGTAGGAACCGCTCGTACCCGTCCGGCTCGTCTGCGTTCCGCCGTGGACGCCGCCATGGGCTCCGCCCGTTGCGGGAGCTGCCCCGCGAGCGCCGGACACCCCGCCCTGCGCCCCGCGATCAAACCCGGTGGCGATGACCGTGACGCGAATCTCGCCCATCATGGCCGGCTCATGTACCGCACCGAAGATGATTTCGGCCTCGTCGCCCACGGCGTCATGCACGATGTCGTTGATCTGGTGGACTTCACCAAGCGTGAGGTCCTCGCCGCCGGTGATGTTCACCAGCACACCCTTGGCGCCGGAGATCGACACGTTGTCGAGCAACGGCGACGCAATGGCCTGCTGCGCCGCTTCCATCGCGCGATTCTCACCGCGGCCGATGCCCGTGCCCATGAGCGCCGAGCCGCCGCTCTCCATCACGGTCCGCACGTCCGCAAAGTCCACGTTGACGATACCCGTGGCGCTGATCAGCACGGAGATGCCTTGCGTGGCATGCAGCAGCACTTCGTCGGCCTTCTTCAACGCCTCGTGAAACGGAATCCCCTTGCCAACGACGGCGAGCAGCCGTTCGTTCGGCACGACGATCATCGTGTCGACATGCTTGCTCATCTCGGCGATGCCTTCCTCGGCCTGCCGCATGCGTCGACGCCCTTCGAACAAGAACGGACGCGTGACAATGCCAACCGTGAGCGCGCCCGCTTCACGAGCGAGCTGGCAGATCACCGGCGCCGCACCCGTGCCGGTACCGCCGCCCATGCCGCACGTCACGAAGACCAAATCGGCGTTGCCAAGCACGCGCTTGGTGTCTTCGCGATTTTCTTCAATGGCTTGGCGTCCGACTTCGGGACGCGCACCAGCGCCGAGCCCGCGCGTCAGCTTCTTGCCAATTTGAATCTTGACGTCGGCCTTCGAATTGAGCAGAGCCTGCGCGTCGGTGTTCACCGAGATGAACTCGACGCCTTCGAGGTGTTCCTCGATCATGCGATTGACAGCGTTTCCGCCGCCGCCACCGACACCCACGACCTTCATGCGGGCGTTCTGCGTAGCGGGCTCTTCGAACTCGAAGGTCATCCGGGGTAGCTCCATATTTCGGGGCTGTACGGGCGCAGGGTGGATGGCCAGGCCTCCCGATGGATCGGGACACCATGTGTCGTCAGTTCATGCCATGATGACGCGAGCACCGCCGACGTCGGCGGTCCGCTTAAAAGATGTCGACACATCTTGTGACGAGCTTAGAATACACATTCGCTGGAGGAGCGCAACCCGCGTTCTGCAATGGAGTTGGCCGATTTCGTCACGTCTTCGGATGGCCGGAAATTCTCCACACCAGAGACAGATTCGCACGCGTGTGACGCACCGCACAATACTGCGAGCCTGACATTCTTCCACACGCAGCGAACGCGCCGGACAGGCTCGCTCGGACAGGCGACGACCAGCCGCCGCGGCGCCTTAGAAGAAGTCCTGCAGCCAGGTCTTCACACGACCCGCCAGCTTGTCCACGCCCGCACCGCTGAATGACGTCCGTCGGGCGACGACGCCGCCCAAGGCCACGCGATGCGCCCCGTACAGCGCCAGTCCGGCCACGGTCGCAAACCGCGGATCGGCGACCGTCTCCACCAATCCGTCGATCTGGTCGCCCGGCACGCCCACGCGAACCCCCAATCCGAACACGTCGGCCGCGAGGTCGGTAATCCCTTCCAACGACGCGCCGCCACCCGTCAGCACGACCCCGCTGTTCAACTTGCCGGAGAAGCCGGCGGTCTGGATCTCGCGCTGCACCTTATCGAAGATTTCATCCATGCGCTGATGGATGATGTGCGTCATCAATTCCCGCGAGAGATGGCGTTCGCCGTGCGACGCCGTCGCCGGCACCGCAATCAGTTGATCGGCGGTCATCAACGGCTCGTAGGCGCAGCCATACGCTTCCTTAAGCTGCTCCGCATCGCTCTGCGTCACGCCGAGTCCCTGCACGATGTCGCTGGTGACCGCGTTGCCGCCGTAGGGGATGGTGCCCAGATGGCGAATCTTGCCCTCGTGAAACACCGCGAGATCGGTGCTGCCCGCGCCAAGCTCAATGAGCACGACGCCGGCATCCTTCTCCTCCTCAGTCAGCACGGCCAACGCGCTCGCCAAGGGCTCGAGGACGAGCTCCTTCACCTTGAACCCGGCGCGCTCGATGCTCTTGCGCAGGTTCATCGCCGGCGAGCTGCCAATGGTCACGAGGTACATCTCGGTTTCCAGCCGCGTCCCGATCATGCCCACCGGATCGCGAATGCCCTCGGCCTTATCGACGCGATACTCCTGCGGAATGGCGTGCAACAGCTCGCGGTCCTGCGGAATCGCCATCGCGCGCGCGACTTCGTTGACCCGCTCGACGTCCGCGCGCTCGATTTCGTCCCCGCTGATGGCGACCACGCCGGACGAACACATCGCGCGCACATGCTCGCCCGCGATGCCGACGTACAACGTCTCAGGCGTCACGCCGGCGTGCTTGCTGGCCTCATCCACCGCTTTCCGGATGGAACGCGTCGCTTCCTCGATGTCGGAGACAACACCGCGGCGCAGCCCCATAGTGCGGGTGCGTCCGATGCCGAGCACCTTGAGGATCGGCGCGCGCGGCAGATCGCCGTGCACCGACGCGACGATGGCCGTGGTGTGCGAGGTGCCGATATCGAGGGCGGCGACGATTGGGTCGGTTGTCATGGCTGTCTGGCGATCACCTGGTCCCGGAAGCGGAGGTCCAACTCGACCGCACGCAGGTGGTTCCGCGCGAGATCCGCTTCCACGGGTAATATGTCCCCAAACCGGGCTACGGTCACGTCGGGGGACGTACGAATGATGAGGGTATTGGCCATTGAGGGGCCGGCGGCGCCGATCGCGCTGCCGATCAGCGTGAAGCGCAACTCCCCTGAGCTGACCCTTCGCGCGTCGGTCATGCGCGCATAGAGCGCCGGCGCGTCGCGCAGCACCCCGTCGAGCACCGCGAGCAGCGTCGTATCCGCCGATGCCGCGATCGGCATGTCGAGCGGCACTTTCGCCGGATCAATGGGCAACACGCGGCCGGTGGCATCGGCCGGGCGCAGGCCATCGCGCGACGGGACGAGGGCCACCGGAATCCGCTCGGTCACGTGCACACGCAAGATCCCAGGGAGATCGCGCTCCACCGCGACGCGCAGCACCATGGGATGTGCCTCCACGCGTGCGACGAGAGAATCGAGCGATTGCCAGACCGATTGCGTAGTATCGACCTGCAGGCGACTGACCAATTCGGACGCCTTGGCGAATCGCACGCCGTCGAAGGTGATGGTGCGCACATGGAAGTAATCGAGCCGGGAGAGCGCCTTGGGCCCCCACCACGGCGTCGCGACCAGCGTCGTGGCCGCCGCGAACAGCAGCAGGCTCACAAGCCAGCGCTGCCACCGCGGACGATCACGCCACCGCCGTCCGTCCGCGTCGCCGCCATCGGACGAGGCCGAGGAGCCGCGTGCAGGCTTCCTCGACGGTCCCTCGGCGTCGACCGGGCGTGAAGGCGAAACGCCGACCGTCATGCGCGCAATGCGGCCAGCAATTCCGGACCGGTCTTCGTGATATCCCCAGCCCCCATGGTGAGCACCACGTCGCCGGACCGGACGACACGCCGCAACGCCGCCGCCGCCTGAGCGCGCGGGCCGCTCCACTGCAGCACGCCGTCCTCGATGCGGCTGCCGATCAGCGCCGAGGTCACGTCGGGATCCGGCGCCTCGCGCGCGCCGTAGATGTCACAGAGGAACAGCACGTCAGTGGCCGACAGCGCGCTGGCGAAGTCGATCTGCAGGTCGCGCGTGCGGGAATACAGATGCGGCTGAAACGCCAGCACGAGGCGACGCCCCGGGAACGCATGACGCGCGGCCGCCAAAGTGGCAGCGACTTCCGTGGGGTGGTGCGCATAGTCATCAACCACGTCCACCCCCTGCACCGCCCCCAATCGCTGGAAGCGGCGCTCGACGCCCCCGAACGCGGCCAGCCCCGGCGCCATCGCCGGCACGGTGCATCCGAGCGCCAGCCCCGCGCCGATGGCCGCGAGCGCGTTGCGCACATTGTGGATACCTGGAACCGCGAGCTGAATGTGACCAAGCACCTCGCCGTCGAACTGCACATCGAAGCGCGCGCCGGCGGGCGTCAGCGCAAGGTCGCGCGCCACCAGCCGCGCGTCGGCGGCGTGGCGCGAGGGGGCCTCGCCGGGGACGGTGGCCGAGTACGCGATGACTTCGCGGCCGCCGACGATCCGAAGCGCCATCGCCCCGGCGTCGTCCGCGCACCGGACCACGACACGCGCCGTCGAGACAAATGCCTCAAAGGCCTGCTCGATGTCGGCCAGATCCCGATAGATGTCCAGGTGATCGGCCTCGACGTTGAGCACGACGGCAACGCTCGCGCGTAACGCGAGGAATGATCGGTCATACTCGTCAGCTTCAACGACATAGACCGCTTCACCTGATCTGTTTTCTCCCGCTGAAATCGGCAGGGCGCCGAGACGGAGGTTCCCTCCCCAGCTCCCGACGCGCCCACCAACCACGCCCGTCGGATCCACGCCGGCCGCGGCCAGCGCCTCGGTGGTCATGACGGTGGTGGTGGTCTTGCCGTGCGTGCCCGCGATGCCCACCAGCACGCCGCCGCTGACGGCATCGGCCAGCGCTTCAGCACGGCGAATCACCGGTAAGGCCAGCGCGCGCGCAGCCATCATCTCCGGGTGGGAGGCGGGAATGGCCGAGGAGTAGACGACCGCCCGCGCCTGCTCGACGAGCGCGGCATCGTGCAAGGAGACCTGGACGCCAAGCGCCGCGAGGTCGGGCGCTCCGGCGGGATTGGCATCGGTGCCAGCCACGCGCACACCGCGACGCGTGAGGAGTTCGGCGAGCGCGCTCATCCCGGCGCCGGCGATGCCGATGAAGTGCACCGGGCGGGGATCAGTGGTGTCGAGAAGCGGTGAAGTCATGGCCCAATATCGTCAGTCGCGGGCGTGTGCGCACGGGGCATGCAACGCGCGCGCGATGTGGGAAAGTGCGATTTGGAATGCGCGTGATTGCGCGGACGGAAACGGATTGCCGCGGATGACGCGGACGGGCGCGGATTGTTTTTGCACATTCGAGAGCACCACTTCGAGGCAACACACATTTCTGTTCTGAACAGCATGAAAATGTTTTACACAGCGCCGCTGATTTCAGACAAGAGAACGGTGACATACTCTTCGCATTGTTCGCGTTCTTCGCGTCAGTCAGTGTTTTGTTGTCAAGTATTTTTGTGATTACTCAGCCGTTCCATCAGCGCGTGCAACGCCGAGGCGATATCGGCGGCGGCGGTTGGACGTGCGCGTTCGCGGGCGGCGTGACGCATGGCGTCGAGTCGATTGGGGTGACCGCGGAGGTCCTGCACGAGGCTTTCGAGCTTCGAGACGGTCAGCTGTGCCTGTGGGAGATGCAGGGCGGCGCCGCTGGCGGCGACGGCGGTGGCGTTATGCGCCTGATGGTTCTGGGCCGCGGTGGGCAGCGGAATAAGGATGGACGGCACGCCCCAGGCGCAGAGTTCGGCGATGCTCATGGCCCCGGCCCTGGTGATCGCCAGATCGGCCGCGGCGTACGCGTCGGCGATGGGATTGAGGTACGGCCGTACTCGCACACTGGCCGACTCGCGATCGAGGAACGCCGTCGCCTGCGTCTTCCCCGTGGCCCAGATCAGGCTCACACCATCGGGGAGCCCCTGCGCGCACCACGCCGCCACGGTCTCGTTCAGGGCGCGCGCGCCTTGGCTGCCCCCCACCACCAAGATCACAAAACTGTCAGGCTGAAAATTCCACACAGCACGGGCCGCCGCGCGCCCAACGCGGGTGGATGGCGGTGCTTCGATGGGGGCGCCGAGTGCCTGGACATCCGCCCCGACGGCGGTGCGGAGGTACCGCGTGGCTTCCGGAAAACCGAGGTAGACCGCGCGCGCGCCGCCTGCGAACGCGCGCGTGGTCATGCCAGGATGGCTGTCTGGTTCATGGAGCACGGTGGGGATGCCGTGCGCACGAGCCCACGCGAGCGCGACGCCAGCGGCGTATCCGCCGGTGCCGACGACCGCTTCGGGGCGATTGTCGCGCGCCAACGACGAGAGCGCACGCCAGGCCCCCACGGCGCCAATCGCGGTGCGCCAGTTCCGCCACGGCTGCTGCCGGTAGAGCGGATGCAAGTCGAGGAGCACGTGCGGGAACTCGGTGGTTGGCAGCACGTCCCGCTCGATCCCCCGCTGGGCGCCGATGAAGGTGGGGGCGAAGCGCGGATCGTGGCGCACCAACGCCCGCGCGATGGCCAGCCCGGGATAGAGGTGACCACCGGTGCCCCCGCCGGCGAACCAAATCCGCCGCGTTCCCGTGTCGGCCATCAGACGGCCGTCGCGACCAATGGATCGGTCGCCGCGGTCCCGTAGACGCGTTCCCGCTCACTGCCGATGTTCACCAGGATTCCGGTCATGCCGAGGGTCAGAACGAGATTGGAACGGCCGTATGAGAAGAACGGCAGCGTCAGCCCGGTATTCGGCAGCAGATCGATGACCACGCCGATGTGGATGAACGCCGTCAGCACCGTCGCGAAGGTCAGTCCGACGGCCAGCAGCGAGCAGAAGGGTGTTCGGGCGTTGCGGGCGATGCGGAAGCCCAGCCATCCGTACGCCGCGAAGCCGAGGGTTAAGCCGGCGATACCCAGAAAACCGAACTCCTCACCGACGACCGAGCCCACGAAGTCGTTGTAGGCCAACGGGAGCCAGCCGCGCTGTTGATTGCCTTGGCCAAACCCGACACCCGTCAGCCCGCCGGATCCGACCGCGACCAGCGATTGGTACTGCTGATCGGCGGTGGGCGCTTTACGCGAACTCTCGCTGGCTTCGTCGGCCAGGAAGCTGCGGATACGCTCGCGCACGTACGGCTTGCTGGCCAGCTGCTGGGCGAGCAACGGCACGACCAGAGCGGCCAGAAAGAGAAAGTGCGCCACGCGGGCCCCGCCCACGAAGAGCAGGACGGCCATGAGCAGGCAGAACATCATCGCCACCGAGTAATCGGGTTCGAGAATGGCCAGCACGCTGAGCGCCCCGATGACCAGGATGAATGGCAGCAGGCCCTTCCCGAGCCGCCGGACGGCGTCTCCCTTCTTCACCAACAGCATCGGTGTCCAGACCAGCACGGCGAACTTGGCCAGCTCCGACGGCTGCAGCGAGCCGTTGAAGAGATACCGTCGCGACCCGTACACTCGGCCCGAAATGGATTCCGTGCCCGGCAGGATGATGACGAGCATCATGAGGAGGCTCGCGCCCATGATGGGCCACGCCCACCGGCGCCACACGTCGGCGTCGAGCTTGGCGGCCACCGCGAAGGCGACCATCCCGGCGATGGCGCCCGTGGCCTGCCGGAGCACGAAGAAGTGTCCCGGACTCCCGGCATTCACGGCGACGATGGCGCTCGCACTGTAGAGCATGGCCAGACCGACGGACAGCAGCGCTGCCGTGACCAGCAGCAGCGCGCGCGCCTCGAAGCTCATGCGCCATCGATCGCGGGTCCCGGGCAGCACAGACGATTTCACGCGGGGGTCCCGTGCGCGAGGCGGGCGAATGTGCTGCCCCGCTCCTCGTAGTGGCTGAACATGTCGTAGCTGGAACAGGCCGGCGAGAGCAGCACCACATCGCCGGAGACGGCCAGTTGGCGCGCACGCGCGACGACGTCCGCGAATGTGGCGTCGCCGAGGTGTTCCACCGGGACGCGCCCGTGCAGCGGTGCTTCAAGATCGGTGACAATCAGTCCCGCCGCCTCGCCGTACGCGAGGACGTGCTTGGCCGTCCGCAGGAGGCCGGGCACCAGCGAGGCGTACGTCTCGCCCTTGTGACGTCCTCCCAGCAGCACGATGGTGGGGCGCGTCATACCGGCCAGCGCTACCTGCGTGGAGGCGACGTTGGTGGCCTTGGAATCGTTCAGCCAGAGCACGCCCTGGGCATGCGCGACCGGTTCCAAACGATGCGGCAGCGGCCGAAAGGTGGCCAGCGCGTCGGCGAGGCGGGCACGGGCCTCGGGGGTGGCGTGCGCCTCGCTCGCGACCATGACCGCGAGCAACGCCGCCAGCGCATTACTCACGTTGTGATCGCCGGCCAGCGCCAACGCATGACGCGAGACGATGGGCGCCCCGAGAACATGGAGGCTTTGGGTATCGCGATCCAGGAACGCCGCGACATCACGGCGCACCGTCGAGAAGTAGTGCACCTGACCAGCGACGCCCTGCACCATGTCCACGGTCTGCACGCTATCGGCGTTGACGACCCACTTCGAGGTTACGGACGCATTCGCGAAGAGGCGCCGTTTGTCGTCGTAGTACGCCTGCACGCTCTCGTACCGATCGAGGTGGTCGGGGCTCAGCGTCGTGAGGACACCCACATTGGGCAGCAACCCAGGGGTATCGTGCAGTTGAAACGATGACATCTCGAGCGCGGCCCACGTGGGGGGAACCGGTCGCAGCGCGACTTCGGAGACGGGCGTCCCGATGTTGCCAACGTCAACGGCATCGTGCCCCAAGGCGCGCAGCAGGTGACCGATGAGCGCAGTGGTCGTGGTCTTGCCGTTGGTGCCGGTGGTCGCAATGACACGGAGGGCGGGCTGCAGCCGGAGGGCGACCTCGACCTCGCTGACGATGGGCACGCCGGCGGCACGAGCGGCCACCAGCGGCGCGGCCTCGGGCGGAATGCCGGGGCTCACCACCACCAGCGAGGCGTGCGCGATACGTGCGAGGTCGTGTCCGCCCACATGCACGCTCGCCCCTTCCCGCTCTAGCTGCACAGCGGCATCGCGCACCCCGCTCGCCGACGAGGCATCGGAGGCATACACCGAGAGCCCGATGCGGCGCAGCATGCGCGCCGCGGCGGTACCGCTGCGCGCGAGCCCGATAACCGCGAACTCGCCGCGGCGCTCGGCGAGTCGCCGAGCCACGAGCGAGGCGAGTTCCTGTGACGTGAGAGACTCAGCCATGTGTGCGCGTCACCAGGATTAGCGGAGTTTCAAGGTGCTGAGCGCGAGAATCGCGCAGAGCACACCCAGAATCCAGAAGCGGACCACCACCTGCGTCTCCGGCCACCCGAGCAGTTCGAAGTGGTGATGCAGAGGCGCTCGTCGGAAGAGGCGATGTTTATCGGCGTACTCCCGCCCGAATCGACGAAGGCGGTACTTGAACACCGTGCGCTGCAGAATCACCGACGCGGTTTCGGCGACGAACACGGCTCCGACAATCAGCAGCAGGAATTCGCTCTTGAGGAGAATGGCGATCGCGCCAAGCGCGCCGCCCAGTGCCAGCGATCCGGTGTCTCCCATGAAGACCTGCGCGGGGTGCGCATTGTACCAGAGGAACCCGATGCAGGCCCCGACCACAGCCCCGCAGAAGACGGTCAGTTCGCCGGCGCCGCGCAGATAGAAGATCTGCAGATAGGCGCTGGTGTCGATTCGGCCGGCCACGTAGGCAAAGAGGCCGAGCGTCAGGACGGCGATGGCCATGAGCCCGGACGCCAGCCCGTCGAGTCCGTCGGTCAGATTCACCGCGTTGCTGAATCCGGTCAGGATGAACGTCACCCACGCGACGTAGAGCCACGCGACGGCGCCCGAGGCGGGCACGATGAGCAGATACTTGAAAAACGGCACGGTCGTGGACGCGCCGGGCAGCGTAGAGAGCGGCGCGAGCCAGAGCCACAGCCCCAGCCCGATGCCGCACGTGACCTGCCCCGCCAGCTTGTAGCGCTCGACCAGCCCCTCGTTCTTGAGCCCGGCCCGCTTCTGCCGGAGCTTGAGATAATCATCGAGAAAGCCGATGCCACCCATCCACACCATCACCAGCACCGCCAGCAGCACATACTGGTTGCTGAGGCGCGCCCACAGCAGCACGGGTAGCACCGACGCGACCAGGATGATGAGCCCGCCCATTGTGGGCGTGGTTCCCTTGCCGGCGTGTGATTCGGGCGTGCCGGCGCGCACCACCTGATGCACGGCCATGGCCTGCAACCGGCGAATGATGACCGGCCCGAACACGAACGTCACCAGCAAGGCGGTGACGAACGCCGCCGCCGACCGGAACGTGATGTAGTTCAGCAGGTTGAAAATGCGAATGTCGCGCGCGAACGGCTGCAGCAGTGAATAGAGCAAAGGAGACGGGAGTCGGAAGTCGGGAGACGGAAAACGAGAACGACGGGGCGGCTACGCGGCCGTGGTGGAACGACTGGCCCACGCCGCGATGAACGGCACCAGCCGTTCGAGTCGCATCCCCCGCGAGGCCTTGAGCAGCATGACAGCAGTCGGTGTCAGACGCGGCGCAAGCAGTGGCCAGAGCGCATCGAAGTCAGCGGTCGCCACGACCCGGGGGTCGTCGGGCGCCTCGTGCTGGAAGGCCTCGGCAAAGTCGCCGACGCCGGCAATGAGGTCGGCGCCGGACGCCAGCGCGGCGCGCGCGACTTCGCGATGCTGGTGTGCCGACGACGGCCCCAACTCGCGCATGCTGCCCAGAATCGCGACGCGCTGGCGCCCAGCCCCCACGCGCCCCAGCAAGTCGAGCGCGGCGCGCATGGAGGCCGGGTTGGCGTTATACGCATCGTTGATGAGCACCGCGTCACCCAGCGGCTCCCAGACGCCGCGCATGCTGGGCACGGGCATCGCCGCCATTCCTTCAGCGGCCGCGCTCATGGACACGCCACAGGCCCGCGCAGTAGCCACGGCGAGCATGGCGTTGGCCGCCTGATGCGCTCCACGTAACGGCAGTGTGCAGCGCACGCCTTCCACCTCAAACCATGGGCGCCCCTCGTCGTCGAGCCCCCACGCGGTCGGAACCACGTCGCCGGTCTCGAGCCCTGCGGATACGACGGCGTGCGCGTGCGCGCGCGCGGACGCCGCCACCTCGGGGTGCGCGGCGGGGACCACCGCCAGGGTAACGCCCTGAAACACATCGCATTCTTCACGCAGTACGCCGGCGAGATCACCCAGTCCTTCCAGATGCTCTTCGCCGATGGACGTCAACACGGCCACATCGGGCTCGGCAATGGCGCGCAGACGCGCGACCTCGCCCGGTGCGTTGGTGCCGATCTCGATGACGGCGATCTCCGCATCGGACGGCATGGCGAGCAACGTCAGCGGCACGCCGATGAGGTTATTGAGGTTGCCCGCTGTTGCATGCACGACGAGCGTCTGCCCGAGCGCGGCCTTGAGCAGCTCCTTGGTGCTGGTCTTGCCGTTGGATCCGGCGACGGCGATGACACTGCGTCCCCACGCACGGCGCCATGCGGTGGCTAACTGTCCGAGCGCCACGAGCGTATCAGGCACCACGTAGACTGGCAGGCCGAGTCCCGTTGCCTTGGCCACGTCGCTGACGACCAGCGCGGACGCCCCCCGATCGCGCGCCTCGGCGAGCATGTCGTGCGCGTCGAAGCGTTCACCGCGGAGCGCAACGAACAGATCGCCGCGCGTCAGGTGCCGCGTATCGGTGCTGACGCCGCCGAACGGGATTTGTCCACGCGGCCCCGTGCCGAGGGCGCGGGCGACACGTTCCTGCGTCCAATAGTGATGCGGCAGCTCGGGCAGAACCGGCGTGGTGGCCGAGAACGCCGTCCCGGCGGTGGAATACATGCTCATGCGTGCCTTTCGTGCTGTAAGTCAGTCGAGAGTTCGTCGACGATGATGCGCTCGTCGAAGGGATACGAGACCGTCCCGCGAATTTGATAGGTCTCATGTCCTTTGCCTGCGAGCAGGATCACATCCTGCGGCTGCGCGAGGCGCAATGCGTCGGCGATGGCCTCGCGCCGATCGGTGATGCGTCGGTGTGCCGGCGTGCCCTCGTGGCCGGCCATGCCCGCTTCAATGTCGTCGAGAATGCGCTCCGGATCTTCGGTGCGCGGGTTGTCGCTGGTGATGATGATCACATCGGCGAGCGACTCGGCAATCCGCCCCATCTCGGGGCGCTTGCCGCGGTCGCGATCGCCGCCGCAGCCGAAGACGACGATGAGACGACTGGTCGCCCCATCCGGACCGAGCGTGAAGGGGCGAACGGCGCGCAGGGCCCGATCGAGCGCGTCCGGCGTATGCGCGTAATCGCGCAGCACGGTCGGCGCGGTCCGCAGCCGCTCAAGGCGACCAGGCACTTGCGGCGCAGTGGCCAGCTTGTCAGCCACGTCGGCCAGTGGCACACCGAGCGCGAGCGCCGCCGATGCGGCCGCGAGCGCGTTCGCGATGTTGAAGTCGCCGATGAGCGGCAACGCGACCGGCACGGCGCCCGTGGGCGCGACCAACAGGAACTGGCACCCCTGCGCCAGAAAGACGATGTCGCGCGCGGTGACGTCGGCGGGCACATCGACGCCGAAGGTCAACGCCCGCGGCGCATTGGTCACGCCGCGCCACGCGGGATCGTTCGCGTTGAAGAGGGCCACCCCATCGCGCGCGAGCAGGCCGACGAGCCGCAACTTGGCGGCGCGATAGGCGTCCATCGTGCCGTGATAGTCGAGATGGTCCCGCGTCAGATTGGTGAAGATGGCGGCGGCAAAGGTGATCCCTTCGACCCGACGTTGATCGAGTGAATGCGAGGACACCTCCATGGCGACGGTGCGCACGCCCTGACCGCGCAACTGCGCGAGGAGGCGCTGCAACTCGACGGGCCCGGGCGTCGTGAGGCCACCGCCGCCGGGCACTTCGGTGCCCTCTGAGCCGAGCAGCACCCCCAGCGTACCGATGGAGGCAGCGGGGCGATCGTCGCGATGCAGCAGATGACGCAGGAGCCCGACCGTGGTGGTTTTTCCGTTGGTGCCGGTCACGCCCACCATGAGCAGATCACGCGCGGGCCAGCCGTGAAAGGCCGCCGCGGCCACTGCAGCCGCACGGCGGCCGTCGCGCACGAGCACATGCGGCATGGGCGCGTCGAGCACCGCCATGCGCGCGCCATCTTCCGCGATGCAGAGCACGGCACCGGCGTGCTGCGCCGTGGCGATCCAGTCATGTCCGTCCTGCGCGTGGCCGCGCACCGCCACAAAGCCAGCGCCCGGCGTCGCCCGACGACTGTCATCGACCAGATCGGTGAGATGCGACGGGAGGGCATCACTCACAGCCACCAGTAGCCCAGCGTCCCGGAGCGCGTCGATCACGACGGCCACCGCGACCGGCGCATGCGCTGGCGCGTGTGCCAGCGCGTGAGCTGGCGGCGATGTCGGTCGCTGGTTCACTTGGGCATCTCGAGCACGATCACACTCCCGCTGCGCATGAGCGTACCGGCGGATGGGCGCGTGCGCGACGCGGTCCCGATCTGTGTCGATACATGAAAGCCCGCCGCGTGCAACGCGCGCACGGCCTGTCGCGTGTCCAGTCCGTACACCGATGGCACCGGACGGATCGTGCCGGCCGCGTCCATCGCATTGGTATCGCGCAGCGAACGACCACCGAGGGCCTTGAGCGGCAGCGACACGATGATGCGCTCGGGGACCGCCATGGGCGCGGCGGGCGGCGGCGTGGGCGCGCGCAATGAATCAAAGCGCGCGGTGTCGCGCTGCGCGAGCGCGATGGCTTTGAGGCTCAGGGGCTTGGGCGCACGCGTGGGCAGCGGCTTGGCGACGGCGGCGAGAGCGCGTCGGTCGAGCGAGGCATCGCGCGTCGCGAGCGCACTCTGCAGAATGGCGTTGACGATACGACCGGCGACCGTTCCGCCGAAAATCTTGCCCTGCGGATCGATCAGCAGCACGACCAGCACGTACTGCGGCGACTGCGCGGGGAACATGCCGGCGAACGTCGAGTTGTAGGTGCGGCCGTTGTAGCGGCCACCTTCGGCGCGGCGCGCGGTGCCGCTCTTCCCCGCCACATCATACGTGGACATATCGGCGGCTTGTGCGGTGCCGCTGTCCACCACGCTGGTCAGGATGGTCCGCAGCTCTTTCGCTGTGGCCGGCGACATCACGCGTCGGACGACCGCGCGCGTGTGCGTGAAGATCACGTGGTCGTCGGGGTCACGCACTTCGCGCACCAAGACCGGCTGCAACAGCTCACCGTCATTGGCGATGGAGACGTACGCCGAGGCGATTTGCAGCGGCGTCGCCGACATCTCGTAGCCCATGGCCACCGACGTGGGGGTCATGGCGGCCCACGGAATGGCGGGCAGTCGGCCGCGCGATTCCGCCGGATACGGCACACCGGTGGGCGTTCCGAATCCGAAATCACGCAGCGTCTCGAACTCCTCGCGTTCGGAGAGCAACATCGCCACCTTCGCGGCGCCGATGTTGCTGGAGAGCCGAATGACATCGCGCACGGACATGGAAGCGGCTTTGTGCTCGTCGGTGATGGTCCGCTTCGCCACCTTCCACGTGCCCCCTTCGGTATTGATGCGATCATCGGGCCGGATGCGATGCAGATCCATCGCGCGCGACACGATGAAGGGCTTCATCACTGAGCCCGGCTCATACGGTTCCGCCATTGCCGTCGCCGTCACTGCGGGCTGGCGATTGCGCATGCCCGCCATGGCGAGCACGGCGCCATCGCGCGGATCCATGATGATCACATCGCCACCGGACGAGCCGGTGCGGGTGACGCCGTCGGCCAATTCGCGTTCAGCGATTTCCTGCAGCGATTGATTGATCGTAAGGGTGACCGCATGGCCGGGGCGCGCCGCCAGTCCTTCGAGGGCCGGGGTCTCGATATAATTGCCGCGGCCATCGGCGAGACGCGCATCACGTCCGAGCGTTCCGCGCAGCACCGTATCGAGTTCCTGCTCGATCCCCCCCACGGGCGTGTTCTCGTCGCGCACCGTGCCGAGCACGCCGCGAAGTCCCGGCGGTGCGGTGATGATCCGCTTGAGCACCCGCTCGCGGGTGACGCCCGGCAGCCCGGCAAACCGCTCGACATCACCCGGGAGATACAGGGCCGGCAGCTGCACCCACTTGAGGGTGGAGTCCATCACACGCCGGACGATTGAATCGGAGACCCCAAGCGCCTTGAGGCCCTGTCGAACGATCAGGCGCGTGTTCACCGGCTTATCGGATCGCTTGCTCCCTCGCTTGCGAAACGACGTGAGATTTTTGGGCGTGAAGGTCACGCGCATGAGTTCGCGCGTTTCGACGAAGACGTTCCCGTTGGCATCGAGGATCTGCCCGCGCGACGGGGTCACCGCACGCTCGCGGACTTGCTGCGTTTCGGCGGCCGAGCTCCAGCGATTGGCATCGACCAACTGGATTTGTACGGCACGCGCCACGATCGCGAGGGCGAAGAGCACGAGCGATCCGTGCACCACGATGGCGCGCGTCCGGTGAACGAGCGGACGGCTCCCCGCGACGACCGGCGTCGTATCGTCGGCATCGCCGAGGCCGAACATCACGGCGCTTTTGCCGGTGCGGCCAGCATGCGCGTCTGGGAATCCGGCGCGACATGAAATCCCAGACGTTTTTCCGCCTCGGCCATCACGCGCTTGCGGCTTTGCGCGTCACGGATATCGCGCCCGAGCGTTTTGCGTTCGGACTCGAGCATGCGCTTGCGGTCCGAGGCCATGGCGATGGCCTTGGCGGTCGCGACCCCGACGCTGCGCCGCCACACCACCAGTGCGGCGACCGCCAGAAACGCCAGCAGTCCCACGGCGACGAGACTCCGACCCTTGAAGGGCGTGCGACGCCGAGCAGCGGTGGCGACCATCAGTGGGCAGCTCCCTCTGCTGCTGTTGCGACCACCTCGGCCACACCGGCGGTACGGCGCCACGCGCGGAGATGTGCACTCCGCGCACGCGTGTTCATCGCGATCTCGCTGTCGGTCGCATCGATGGGACGGCGCGTGAGCGTGTCGCCGATCGCCACACCACCGCACACACACATGGGCAGCCGCGGCGGACAGGTGCAGGCGGTACTCCATTCGCGAAAGGCGTGCTTGACCAGCCGATCCTCGCCCGAGTGGTAGCTGATGACGGCGAGCACACCGCCGGTGGTCAGACGATCCCGCAGCTTGGGGAGTGCGCGCTCGAGGCCCGCCAGTTCATCGTTGACGGCGATGCGGACGGCTTGGAAGATGCGCGCGAAATCCGGCGGCCCGCTCCGAGGACCGAGCACCGCGCGAATCGCGTCGACGAGGTCATCCGCGGTGGCGAAGGGTCGGCGTTCGCGCCGTCGCACGATCTCGCGAGCGATCCGGGCGGCACGCGGCTCATCGGCGTACGCGCGCAGCAGGGCGGAGAGATCGACTTCGTCGATGGTATTGAGCAACTCGTCGGCCCCGACATCGGCGTCGCCGCCCATGCGCATGTCGAGTGGAGCGCCCTCGCGGAAGGTGAAGCCGCGGGTGTGATCGTCGAACTGATGCGACGACACGCCGAGATCGAGCAGGATCCCATCGAAGCGCTCGGAGGCGGCGAGGCCAGCGCTTTCGAGATCGGCATAATTGCCAAGGAGCGCACGGAACTGACCAGTGCGTTCGTACTCACTGAGGCGATCGCGCGCCGCGGCGAGGGCGCGCGGATCGCGATCGATGCCGGTCACGCGCATGCCGCGCTCGAGGAGCGCAGCAGAGTGACCGCCGCCACCGAGGGTGCAGTCGAGGACACTCGAGGCGCCGTGGAGCAGCGTCTCGACCTCGGGGAGCAGCACGGGGACGTGGTAGGCGCTCACGCGCCCGGAGGGGGCAGTTCGGACCGGGCTCACGCGTATTTATTGACTCTTGCAGGGGACAGCGGCCGGTCATGTTAGTGACCCGCCACGACGAGCGTCAAGCGATCACGCCGCCCGACATCATGTGCATTGATGCATCCTGCGCAGAGTTGTGATACTCCCGAGGGAGTGTCCGCACAGGGTAGAAAATACGCGAGCCCGCCGTCGTAATTGACGGCGGGCTCACGGTGCTGCGCGGTCCGTGGCGCTATTTACACAGCGCCTTGATTTGCGCGTCGGCCGCCGGATCGAGTTGCATGACGGCGCCCATCAGCTGACGCATGGCGTCCACCGCGGTGGAACCGCCCTTGGGCAGGTTGATCTGCGCGTCGGCGAACATGTTCTTCGCCGCCTTGGCCATGGCGCAATCTTTGTTGGTTTGCGCCATGTTCAGCTTGAGCTGGCCGTACGTGACGTAGGTGGCTCCCATGAGGAAACCGGCCTGCGCCTTGAGCTGCCCCTTCGACACCGAGTCGACGTAGGCGAACACGAGCAGCGCCTGGTCGTACTCTTCGGCACTGTTGTTCTTCTGCGCGGACTTCCGCTTGTCGTCGCCGTTCTTGAGAATGATCTGGCGGAGCGTGGTGCTGGTGTCACCGGCCGCGATGAGCGACTTAGCGGCCGGAATGACCTCTTCCGTCCGTCCGAGCAGCTGCAGGATGGTGAGGCGCAGGAAACCGGCGTTTTCCACCGGGATCTTGGCCGCGTCCGCCTTGTCCAGCGCTTCCAGTGCCTGCTGGTTCTGTCCAGCCTGCGTGAGCGCGGCGATCTGGAGATACGTGAGCGACTGCTGCCCGACGAACTTCTGCAGCCCCTTTGCCGCGGCTTCCGCCGCCTTCTGGAACTGGCTATCCGCCTGATAGGCCGAGGCCGTCTTGATGAAGTAGGTCGTGTCCGCGAAGGACGTGTCCAACTTCACCAGGTCATCGCCCTGAGTGAACGCTTCCTTGTAGTCCTTGACGGCCAGCAAGATCAGCCAGCGAAGACGCAGGAGGTCCGGCTCGCCCGGGTTCATGGCGACGGCCGTATCGATGACGGGGCGCGCGATTCTCGGATTGGCCGTGGCCGCAATGGCCTCGACGACATCCTTCTGAAGACGCGGGTTGGTCGGATCGGTCGAGAGGAGCGCGGTCAGCGTGACGACCGACGAGTCCTGCTGGTTCGCCTGCCGGAACGATTCGGCGAGACGGGCCAGGCCCGGACGGCTCCGCGGATCGATCTTGACGATTTCGCGGGAGATGTTGAGCAGGTCGGCGTTGGGCGCCTTCTGCTCCACCATCACGTTCATCTGGCAGATGCGCGCGAGGGTGGACTTCGGATACGCGGTGACGCCTTCCTTCGCGAACGCCAGCGCCGCGTCGTACTTCTTGTCGCGCGCGCTGTTGACGCACTTCTGTTCGAACTCGAGCTGCTTACGGGCTTCCTTCATCTCCTTGGAGATGAGCTGGATGGCCGCGTCGATTTTCGGCGCTTCGTACACACCGAGCGGCTGCACCAGTGAGTTGTCGCGGGCGAGCACGAGGTTGGCCTCGATGCGGAAGCCAGCGGCCGACTTACTCACGTTACCCGTGACGTACTCGTCAGCGCGCACCAGCGACGCGAGCGCCCGCGCATCGTGCGAGGCAAGCGCTTCGGTGGTGGAGAAGCCGGAGGCCTCGAGGTACGAGTTGATTTCCGTCTTCGGCAGGACATACACCTGCTTGAAGGGGAACTCGGACCCGATGCGGGAACGCAGCGCGTCCGCAGCTTGCACACCGATGTTCTTTTCCGCGGGATTCGTGGTATTCGCTTTGAATACCGTGACCATCACGCGCTTCGCGTTCGGATCAGGAACCCGAGCCTGGCCGGGAGTACCGAACCCGGCTTGCGCCGACAGGAGTGAGGGCACCATGAGAGCGCCGCTCATCGCCATGCCGATCCGGGCGAGCGTCGTGAGTTTCCGTGTCATCAACGTCATGCCTCCGCACCAAGATACCGTGTTGTCCCGAGCGCTCGTCGACTCGCGTAGCCGATCGGAACGGGGGGATAAAGCAACCCTGAGGCTGTGCGAAAGCCACGCGGGTCGGGGGGAACAGCCTATAGTGAAGCGAGATCCGACCCATCGCAAGCATCTGATGGGTCTGTTGCACAATCATGGGCGAAGAGGGACTCGAACCCCCGACATCCTGTGTGTAAGACAGGCGCTCTAACCAACTGAGCTATTCGCCCGGGGGACGACCTTCTACTACTCCGGGAGGAAACTACCGTGCCGCGCGTCGCCTGTTTCTGGCTGGCGCATTTTTTAATCGGAATCTCACGATCGCCGCCGTCGACAGGGGCGACCCGACACCGCCCGACGATTTAGCCCTTCAAAATCGCCAGTGGCACCAGCACTACGTACCCCACCACCAGCAGAATGGGGGCAATGGTCTCGCCACCGCGCGCCAGATCCATGTAGCCCAGCAGGAGGGACAGCAGGGCGGCCCCCCACAGGGCGAGTGCCCGCGAACGATTCTTCTGGATTTCAGTCATGTGGGGAGCATATCGCCCACGCCCGTAGGACTACAAGGGCTCGGCTAAAAGCGCTTCCAATGCGCTCTCACGCAGCACACGCTCCTGCGCCGCTTCGGCGGCCCGCATGGCCTCGAGCTTCCGGCGATCGCGCCGCCGTCTCGACCAGAAGACGGGCCCCAACAGCACACCGAACAGGCCGCCCACCATCGAGAGATTGGTCACCAGCCCGAGCGCGCCATAGCGCTGTCGTGTCTTGGCCTGCCAGTGCCGATCGAACGCCACACCCGTCATGCCAAAGGCCTGCCGCAGCCCCGTCTCCATCGATCCGGAGGCCTTCCAGTCGGCGAAGAAATTACGCAGTCCGTTGCGGGGGTCGAGCGCGGCCATCTCGACCACGATGCGCTGCGCGAGCGCGTACGACCACTCGGCCCGGCTCGCACCGGCAGAGAAGCCGGCCTCCAGCGTGTCGCGCGACGGGAGCGTCTGCCAGATCAGCCCCACCGACGTTTCGAAAGCGCTCTCGCGGTTCCATTCGCCGGCGGCGTAGCTGGCATACCCCTCGTCGAACCAGCGCGGCGGCAACGTCCCCATGTGTTCGTGTAACGCCAGGTGCGCGAGTTCATGCCGCAGGACGCGTGGCGGATCGCCCGCATCGCTGCCGGCGCGACTGCCCTGCATCACAATGCGTCGCTCCGAGGGAATGGCGACGGCGGCGCCCCACTCGGGTGCCCCCGCGCCCGCCCACTCGCGGAATTGCCGAGCGTTGGCGGCGATGGAGACGAGGACCGCCGCCTGCGGGCGGGGTAATCCTGGAAAGGTGTCCTGCGCGACTGCGGCCGAGAGGAGCGTCTGCGCCAAACGCGCATCGCGTGGCGTGGCGACGACGGTGAACCGTCCGGCGGCCAGTCGCAGGTCAGCCGTCGCGGCGGTCGCATCCTGGGCCGTCGCGTGACTGCTGGGCACGAAGCAGATGAGGAGCGCCAGCGTGCGAAACAACGTGTGGAAGCGCGTGCGGCCTCGCACGCCGCACGACGTCCAGCACCGCGCGACGCCGCGAGTCAGTCGCTGCGCCCCGGTTCCCCACCCGCTTCGACGAACGCCAAGAGTTCTGCGCAGCGCTTGCCCCATGGATTGAACTTGTTGGCGGCGGCTCCGTCACGCCACGCCGCTTTGGCCTCGTCGACGCGACCGCTGAACCATCGGGCGCGTCCCAACTCATACCACGCCTGCAGCAGGTTCGGTCCGAGGTCGAGCGCCCGCGCGAAGAAGAGTTCAGCGTCGTCGTACATCTCGCGCTCGTGATACACCATGCCGAGGTAGAGATGCGCGTACAAGGTCGCTTTCCGATCGGAGTCCAGACGAATCGCGCGCGAAAGGTGCTCGATGGCGTCGCCGTACTCCTTCCGTCGCAACGCGATGAAGCCGATGTTCGTGCGCGCCAAGGCATGCTCAGGCTCGCGGCGCAGCACACGCTGGAATGTCTGCAGCGCCTCGTCATACTGCTGTTGTTGCATCTGCGCCCAGCCGAGCAGGGTCTCGGCTTCGTTCTCGTCCGGCGCCAATTCGAGCGCGCGTCGCAGCGCGACCTCCGCCCCGGCGGCGTCACCCACCGACAGCTTCGTCCACCCTTTTTCTAGGAACGTGGACGCGCCGAGGTGATCGACGCGCACGGTGACGGCCGCTGCGGCCGGCCGATCCGCATCGGCGGCGCGCTCGACCGGACCGCCGGTCTGTTTCCACCGCGACGCCAGCGACTTCACAGCGTCTTTGAACGCCAGATACTGCGTGGCCGCCGCATCGGCGTCCTTGAACAGCGCGATGATCTCGTGCTTGAGACGAACGCGCTCCTCGTCGGTGAGCGGCGCGTCGAGCGGCGCGTCGAGCGCCGCGACG
This sequence comes from Candidatus Kuenenia stuttgartensis, assembly GCA_943330235.2. Classification (GTDB taxonomy): domain Bacteria; phylum Gemmatimonadota; class Gemmatimonadetes; order Gemmatimonadales; family Gemmatimonadaceae; genus Gemmatimonas; species Gemmatimonas stuttgartiensis_A. Next base: position 10,865 of record CALQGY020000027.1, on the reverse strand, counting down.
ATGGCGTCGTGGCGCGCCGGCAGGTCGCGACCATCCGGCAGCGGATTTGTCAATGGCGGCGCGAGCGCGGCGACCGGCTGAGACGGCGTGGTCATACGGGGGACTCCGCGGTATCGGTATCGGCCTGAGCGGCGGCGTGCGGTGAACGTAGGAGCTGTGCCATATCTAGCACCAGCACCTCGTGATCGTGCCGTGAGAACATCCCTTGGGCCCCGCGTGGCCAGACGACCTTGCTGCCCGGCGTACGCCATGCGGAGGGCACGTCGAGGGGCAGCCCCCGGACCGTCAGGACATCCACGCCGACGACCTCGTGCACCGCATCGACCTCGGCCGCCACCCAGACGGCGTCGAGTGCGAACACCAGGACGCGCGTCATTGGCGCACCGACGGTATTGCTCGCGACACCGAGCGCGGCGCGGAGATCAACGAGCGGTACGGCCTGGCCAGCATGCGAGACGACCCGCGGCGAGCCCTCATCCTCGTCCGCGGCCCGAGCCTCACCGTCGCGCGGTGAGCCGGCCGGCCGGAGCACGCGTTCCACCATCTCGACGGGCGCGGCGAATCGTCGCGCATCGAGCGAAAAAATGACGAAGGTCGCGCGATCGATGGCCGGCACCGTTCGGCGGTGCGCACGTGTGAGGGCGGCGATGGAGCGAAAGCGGGAGCCCGTCATCGCGGCAGTGCCATGCCGTGGATGTTCGCGGATGTGTCGGTAGGGTCGTCCAGCACCGTGTCCGCTGCCATGTCCGGCACGGTGTCCGTCACCGTGTCCGTTGACGCGTCCCTCATGCCGTCCGTCGGTGCGTCCGTCGGTGCGTCCGTCGGTATGTCGGTCGGTGCGTCCGTCGGTGTGTCGGTCGGCGGGGGGCTCATCGAGAACCGCGTTGGCCGGGGCGCCAGATCATACGCGGTCGCGACCGACGCAATGGTCTGGGCGAGCGCTTCCAATGGGACCACGTGTTCCGCGCCGGCCAATCGCAGCGCCGACATCGGCATGCCATCGACCACGGACGACGGTGCGTCCTGCACGATGCCGCGGCCCCCCGCGCGGCGGATGGCCATCAATCCCTCGGCGCCGTCACAGCCCATCCCCGTCATGACCACGCCAATGGTTGCGGCGCCGAAGGTCGCGGCCGCCGATTCAAACAAATGGTCCGCCGCGGGCCGAACGCCCCACCGCAGCGGTCCGGTATCGAGCAGACAGCAGGGGGTGCCGTCGACCACGCCAATGCGCAGATGCTGCCCGCCCGGCGCCACATAGGCGAAGCCCGCGCGCAGCGGCTCGCCGTGGGCGGCCTCGCGCACCGATAAATGCGACGCCTCATCGAGGCGATGCGCCATACTGCGCGTGAATCCCGTGGGCATGTGCTGCGCGATGCAGACGGCCGCGCGCGTGAAGCGCGGGAGTGCGGGGAGGACCTGCGCCAGCGCGGCAGGCCCCCCCGTGGACGACGCCACACAGATGACGTATGCTGGCGAAACGAAATCGCGGCGCCATGCCGCCGTCACCGACGGCGCGGACGTGTCGATGGACGTGTCGATGGACGTGTCGGTAGACGGTTCGGTCGACGCGTCAGCACGCAGCTCGTCTATGGCGACCGACGTCGCGTCCGCGGGCGCCGGCCCATTGGCCAGCGCGGCGGCAAGCGCCGCCGCGGACGCTGCGACGCGGTCCACCGGGGACGTCACGGCTTCCAATTCGCGCATCGCGCTCTGCCCCGCCGGCGTTCGGAGTCGCAGCGCGTGACGCAACGTCTCGCGATTGGTACTGAGGGCGGCGCGCAACGCGGCGAGGAGCTGTTCGCGCACCGTGTCGATGTCCAGACTGATGGCTCCCGCGGGCTTCCGGACAAAATCCACGGCACCGTATTCGAGGGCGCGCAGCGTCGCCTCGGCGCCGCCATCGGCCCCGCCGGCGCTCAGCATGATGACGGGACGCGGCGCCTCGCGCATGATCTGCCGCAGCGCGAACAGGCCATCCTGCCCCGGCATATCGACATCGAGCGTGATCAGATCTGGGTTGAGCTCGCGGACCTGCTGAAGCGCGTGGGCGCCATCGCGCGCCGTGCCGACCACGTCGAACTCGCCGCTTTCGATGATGACATCGCTGACGAGCCGACGCATGAAGGCGCTATCGTCCACGACGAGGATACGCGGCAACAGCCGCAGCGTGACCACCGGTGCGTCCTCAGAGATGGACATCGCCCACGGCCATGGAGCGCACGAGCAGGTCGCCCGCCTGTACGTCAAAGAAGACCGATCGCCCGTGGGCGCCGCCCACATCCTGCGCCACGATGGGGATTTCATGATCGGCGCACGCCGCCTGGGCCGCGGCAATATTCCGTGCGCCAAGCGACGTCGCGCCGGGCGCCAGCAGCGCCGCGAACATGCTGGCCCCGCCGATGAGGCGGGCATCAATGCGTCCGACGGCCCCGAGTTCGCGCATCCGACGCACCATGACCTCCATCGCGGAGTGCGGATACTTGCCGGGCGTGTGCGCGCTGAGGGCCGCCGTGCCGTGCGGCAACAGCACATGCGCCAAGGCACCGATGCGGGCCGCCGGTTCGTACAGGGCAATGCCGACGCACGAGCCGAGACCGATGGTGACGAGCGTGGTGTTCCCGGCGCTGACGGCGAAGTCGGCGATCTTCACGATGCGCTGGGTCACGCGGTGGGGCGCGCGTCAGTCAGACGGCGCCCGTTCATTCGACGGTCCCCACCAGAGGAACGTCGGCCACGACGCGGGCGACGCTCGCTTCGACCCGCTGCAGCGCTTCCAGATTCGCGCGAACGATACGGTTCGTGGGCTCGATGGCCAACGCCCGCTCCCACGCCGTGCGCGCGTCGTCCATCGCGCCTCGGCGGTACAGGATGTTGCCGAGCTTGAGCAACACGTCGGCACCGTGCCGAGGGTCGAGGCGCACCACGCGCGTGAAGGCGGCGAAGGCATCGTCATACCGCTGCGCGCGGTAGAGATAATCGCCCAGGTTTTTGTGTAGGTGCGCGCAGTTGGCATCCTCCAACAGCGCGTGCTCCAACGTGCGCGCGGCCGCTTCATAGCTGCCGCGACGCTCGTGGACGACGGCGAGATTATTGTGCAGCACGGCGGCGTGTGGATGTACGCTCAACCCTTCTTCGAGGACCGCGACGGCGCGCGCCGTATCGCCGGCAAGCGCCGCCGCCAGTCCTGCGGCGTGGTACCACGCCGCACTCGGATGCCGGTCGCCCCAGGCCGCACGAGCGACCTCAAGGCGTTCGTCCGCGATCGCGAGGTTGCCGCGCTTGAGCGCGATCACCGCCTCGGCGAGCGCGACCCGCGGCTCCGGGAGTGGCGCGCGCCGTACGGCCTCGCCGAGCGCATCGCTCGCCTCCTCCAATTGACCGAGCCGTTCGAACGCGTAGGCCAGATTGAGAAAGACGCCTGGTGGCGCATCGGGCTCGTCGCTCGCGCGCTGAAAGGTCTCGACGGCATCGGCCCATTGGCCGCGCCGCATGTGGACCAGCCCGAGGAAGAAGCGGGCCGCCCCGTCGGCCTCGCGCAATTCCAGCACGCGACGGAATTCCCGCTGCGCCTCGTCGAGCATGCCCGTACGGTAGAACGCCACGCCGAGGTTGCGGTGTTCCGCCACCCGGCTTTCCGGCGGTGGCTGCCGTCGCGCGACACTGCGTCCGACGCGCTGGGCGAACCCCGCCGTGATCAAGCCATAGATCGCCTTCCCGACCTCGAATTCGTCGATGCCGGAGCGCTCGACGACGGCGTGTACGTCGTGCATCCCGTCGAGGAGCGGGAGCAGACGTTCCTGCGTGGCACTGAGCGACGCATCGCTCTGCGCCATGCGACGGGCGTCGATCTCGAAGATGAGATCAAGGCTCGGGATCTTCTTCGCGATTTGCGTCCACTCATCGACGCGTCGAGCCCCCTCGAGCAGCAGCGTGTCCGCGCTGATGGAGAGCAGCGGCTCGCCGTCGGGCACCTGCGCCTCGGGCTCGAAGGTGAACGTGCCCGCGTCCCACGCGAAGAGATGATAGACCGCATCTTCGACCTGCGCGCGATAGTGCGCGAGCAGGAATTCGCGCGGGAGTATCCCCTGGGCCAGCAGCGCGGTCGCGAGCTCGCGGTCGTCCTGTCCCGCGTTGGTCGCCGACACGCGCGCGAGCACATCCGGCGTGATCGTCCCGCTGCGGACGAGCCGCTCGCCCAGCCGATCGCGACGGTTCACCAGCCCGGCGTGGACGATGCGTCCCTGCTGAAAATGGATGGCTCCGAAACTGCCCTCGCGCGCGATGCTCAGCGTACCGGTCTTCTGGCCTAGCGCGAGGAGTTGAAGCACGTCGGCCAGACTCGCTTCCGACAGACTGCCGCGAATGGCCATCAGCGGTAGTCCTCGATGAGTCGGCCGCTGACGTCCGGCCACTCCCAGATCACCTTCTCACGATCGAGGTAGAAGTCGTCGATCGCGCCGGCGTCCTGCGCGCGCGCGGCAAAGACCGTGACGTCCTCGCGGGTCAACCCGAGCTCGCGCTGGGCCAACTCCAACGTGAGCGGACGCGCGGCGGCGGCGGCGGCCGCGAGCAACCGCGTGAGCAGGCCGCTGAGTGCGCGTACGTTGCCCTCATCGCGATCCGCAAGGAGCGCGACGAGTCCCTGCCCCGGCTCCTGGCCAGCGTCCAACAACCACCGGCGGATCAATCGCTCGCGCACGGTGCGATCGGGCGCCTGCAACGTGGCGACGAGTCCCCCTTCAAAGCGGGAGCGGAGTCGATCCGCGAGTCCCACGACGTCGCGCGGGGCCCGATCGCTGGTGAGCACGATCTGACTGCCACGATCGTAGAGGTGATTGAAGAGGTGGAACAGCTCCTCCTGCGTGCGTTCCTTGTCCGCGACCTGATGCACATCATCGAGGATGAGCACATCAGCGGCGCGATACCGCGCGCGCCACCGTTCGATCGCTCCTTCCTGCATGGCGGCGATCAATTCATCGACGAAGGTGCCGGCGCTCAGGCACGCCACAGCCAGGCGCGGCCACGCGGTGCGGAGTGCGTTGCCGAGCGCGTGCGCGACGTGGGTTTTGCCGACGCCACTCGGGCCGTAGAGGAAGAGCGGGTTATAGCGTGTGCCGGGATGTTCAATCACCGCCTCGAAGGCGGTGAGCGCGAGCTGGTTGGCCGCACCGACTTCAAACGCGGCCCGCGTGAAGGCGGGGAGCGGCTGCGGCAGTGGCTGGCTGGCAGCGAGCGTCCGGTCCAAAAGCTCCTGCGCGACATCGATGGCCGCCGGATTCCGGAAGGCCTGATGCCCGCGCAACGACGGATCGAGGGCCAACGTCTGTGTCTCGAGCTGGCGCAGATGTTCCACCGCCGCGGCGAACGTCGCCAGCAGCCCATTCACATCCGGCGCGGCGGATAACGTCATCGCGCGTTCCAGCACGTCGGTCTGAAAGCCTTCCGCGCGCCAGAAGGTGCACGCTTCCCCGAGGTGCACGCGCCACTGCTCCACGCGCGTCTCCACCGCCTCGAGCACGTCGGCGAGAAAGCCCTCGTACTCGCTGCCCGACTCGAGTGTCGCGCCCGTCGCGGTGGCAGTCGCCCCCGCCTGCGAGGTCGTTGTCGGCTCCCCCGCACGGTCGCGCTCGCGATCACGGTGACCGAGCATGGCCCGCACGTCCTGCGCGGCGATGCTCCCCCCGTCGAGCTGCTGAAACGCGGACAGGCGATTCAGTGCGCCTTTGAGTTCGCGCACATTGCCGAACGGCAGCCGGGCGGTTTCTTCGAGCACGCCGTCATCGAACGTGAGCTCGCGCTGGGCGCAGGCATTGCGCAGGATCGCAAGACGCATCTCAAAGTCCGGCGCGCCCACGTCCACGATGAGGCCACCGGAGAGGCGCGAGAGCAGGCGCTGATCGACATCGGGAATGAGCGCGGGCGGACGATCGCTGGTCATCACGACTTGGCGGCCGCGCTCCTGCATGAGGTTGAAGAGTCGCAGCAGCTCCGACTGCGTCTCGCGCTGACCGGTGAGGAACTGCACGTCATCCAGGATGAGCAGGTCGATATCCTGGTACCGCCGCGAGAACTCGGCCTGGCGTCCCGCGGCGATGGCGCTGTGCAGGCGCTCGGCGACCTCCTCGCCCGTGCTGAACTCCACCCGCAGCTCGGGCTGCGCCTGGCGCGCGTGATACGCGATGGCCGCGACGAGGTGCGTCTTGCCGAAGCCCGATTCGCCGTAGACGAATAACGGGTTGTAGGCCGTGCCCGGCGCGGCCGCCACCGCGCGCGCCGCCGACACCGCGAGGCGGTTGGACCCGCCGATGACGAACGTGTCGAACCGAAAGCCGCCGTCGAGCAGGGTCCTCACGCGCCGGCGCCTGCCACGGCGCCTGCCACGGCGCCTGCCACGGCGCCTGCCACGGCGCCCACCACGGCGCCATGGACGTCCGCGCGGTCGAAGGCACGGGGGGTGACCGACCGCACCTCGGGACCGGCGACCACGCGCGACCCGATGTGGGGGGTCCGCAGCGCCTCGCGCGCCCGCGTCGCCATGACCGTGCCGTCATTGGCCCCGAGCCGACGGAGCACTCGCATGCCCAGCGATCGCAGCGTATCGAACACACCCATGCCGTGCAGCGCGTCAGCCGCGAATTCCGGGACGGCGCGAAAGTTGAGGGCAACGGACAGCTCGGCAACGCTGGCGGCCAGCGATGGGGGCAGATCCTGCTTGTTGTATTGCATCACCACGGGCAGATCGCGCACGTCCACGCCGTGCTCCGCCAGGTTGGCGTGCAGATCCTGCAGGCTTTCCTGATTCTCGTCCCAGCGGTGTCGCTGACTGTCCACGACGAACGCGACGCCATCGGCGCCCTGCAACACGAGCTGCCGGATCGCGCGATAGTACGGCTGGCCGGGGACCGTGTAGAGCTGGAAGCGGACGCGATACGCCCCGACGGTGCCCAAATCGACCGGCAAATAGTCGAAGAACAGGGTGCGATCACGCCGCGTCGCGAGCGACGTCAGCTCACCGACCTGCGCCGTCGGCAAGGCCGAGTGCAGGTACGACAAATTGGTGGTCTTCCCCGATCGTCCCGGACCGTAGAAGACCAATTTGCAGGTGATCAGTTTCGTGGCGTGATCCACGATGGGCATGCGCCCGTCCCTCTTCGAGCCACCGTTAGTCGCGGCGCCCTGCAGAATGCAGTAACGCGTGCAATCGGGACGCCAATGCGATCGCCTCGCGGATTCGATCCGCATCGGCGAACGAGGGCTCCGACCGGAGGGCTGCACTCCAGAACGTCAATGCCGCGGCAAGGTCACCACGACGGGCGGCATCGTCTCCGTGCGCGCACAACGTCTGGCTCTCCATCCCGGGCACGGGCCAAGGGGCATCCTCTCTCTCAACGGACGTCTCAGCACCGGTCGGCGCAACGGCTGGGACGAGCGGAAACGACCCAGAGAGGCGAATGACCGCCGACCCATGCGGCGTGGTGCGGCGACGGGGAAATCCCTCCGCCGTCTGCACGCCCCCCGCGACGGGATCGAAGAGCGAATCCTCGTCCGGCACGGACTCCCCATCAACACCAAGGACTTCCTCGCCCCGCGGAATCCAGAGGTCGGCCGACGCGCCGAGGGGTCGCGCCTGCGCGGAGCTCCCGATCGGGGGCGTCTCGTTGCGACGCGGCGCGCGCTCCACCTCACGCAGCGTCAGCAGCCCGGCGCCGATGAGTCGATGCACGATCTCCGCGACATCGAGCACCTCCCGACCGAGCACATCGGCCAACTCCTTCAGGTCCCGCAGGCCATCCACGCGCGTCAGGATCTCCCACTCCTGCGACTCGAGCCGGAGCAATGGCAACTGCTGCGGTTCCACGTCCACGAACGTGGGGACGACCTCCGCATGCGGCACGCGATCCTCGATGCGCAACCACCCCTCGGACCGCTGCGCCGACTGGACCAACAACGCATCGACGGACAAGCGGACCGGCGACGGGATGCGGGGCGGCTCCGCGGGGAGGAATCGGAAGTCGCCGTCGCGCCATGTCAGCAGATCCAGCACGCACGCCTCAACCGCGCGCACCACCGCCAAGGCCCCAGCCGCCTCAACCGGCCGATCCGTATCGACCGCATCGCTGAGCCGCCACTGCGCCGCGTCGGTGACGGCACCGTTGACGAGCGCGACATACGCCGCTCGCCCCTGCACCTGCGCGCGCAGCTGCAGCCTCCCGGTTTTGCGCGTGATCCCCAGCAACTGCAGCACCTCCGGCAGCGCCAGCTCGCGAAGCCGCCCTTCCAGGCTCACGAGACGAGCTTCAGCCGAGGCACGGGGCCCCGCGCGGCATCACGCGAAGCGCCATCACGCGAAGCGCCATCACGCGAAGCGCCATCACGCGAAGCGCCATCACGCGGGGCACCATCGACCGCGGCGCCATCCAGCGCGGCGCTGGGCACCGCGGCGCTGAGTGACGGCGCCTGCGCGTCGGCGAGCGCACGGCGCGCCGTTGCGGCCAGCCGCTGATCGGTCTCGTCGTCAGCCACACGACGCCAACGTTCGAACGCCTCGCGCATCCGCGACTGGCGCGAGAGCAACAGGCCATCCAGCCACACCGCCGGCATGTGCGCGGGATCGTGACGCAACACGCGCACCACGGCGACGCGGGCATCGTCATCCCGCTGCAGCTGCAGAAGCGTCTCGGCCAGCAGGACGAGCGCGTCGAGATCGGTCGGCATGGCGGACAGATACTGCGTTAACACCGCGAGCGCCTCACGCGGTCGATCCGCATCCCGATGCACCAGCACCAGCTCCAGTGTCGCGTCGCGCGACGCGGGCGCCGTCGAGAGCGCGGCCACCAGCTCAAGACGCGCCGCGAGCAGATCCCCGCGGGCCCGCAGCAGGCGCGCGATGGCGACGCGCGCCGACGGCCGCGTCGGATCAATCGCCAGCGCGCGGCGATAACAGCCCAGCGCGAGCGCCTGATCGCCGATCTGGTTGGCCGACTCGCCGAGGAAGTGAATGAGCGCCGCGTTGGACGGCTCGAGCCCCAAGCACCGCACGATGGCTTCGCGCGCGACGTCCGTCTGCCGCGAGGCGGCCGCGCTGCGCGCGAAGAGCGCTAGCACGTCACTGTCCCACGCATCCTGCGAACCCAGTCGTTTGAGCACGGGCAACGCCTGCGCCGCCTGTCCCAGCAGGCAGTGCGACTGCGCTTCGCCGAGCGCCGCACGACGCCACAGCGCGGCCCGATCGGGACTCGACTCGGCGCCGACGGACGACCCATCCCATTCGTCCAGCAGCGCGCGCACCTGCGCATAGCGTTCGCCCGCTTCCCCGTGGAGCCCGCGCACAGCAAAGCCGTCGGCGTCGTCACAGGCGCGCCGCGCGCGTCGCAGCGCGTCTGGACGCTCCGCGCCGGCCTCCGTGTCGAGGTTGGCGAGCGCGGCCACACTCACCTCGGGCAACAGCGATGCGACCTCGGCCTCGTCGATGGCCACCCCCAACAGCGGATCGACCGATCGCGTGGTCAGTAACGCCAGCGTCCCGCACGCTTCCGGGCACTCGCGCTGCAAATCGATGGCGACGCTGAGGCGCACTTCGCGCCGAACCGGCGCAATGGAGAGCGCCTGTTGCGTCTCCCGGAGCGCGCCATCCGCGTCCCCCTGTGCCGACAGCACTTCCCCCAGCACATAGCGCGCTTCGGCGTGATCGGCGCGCTGCTCAACGGCGCGCGCCAGCGCAGCGCGCGCTTCGTCCATCCACCCGAGATCCCGACAGACGACGCCGAGTGCATGCCACGCCTCGGCATCCTCGGCGTGAAAGGCCACCAGTTCCCGCAGCACGGACATCGCCGACATCGGTGTGCCCTGCCGCCGATGCCACATGGCCAGATTGAGCCGAGCCCGCACGAGTGTCGGGTCCAGTTCACTGGCCTGCGCAAAGGCATCACGCGCGGCCGCGACGTCGCCCAGATCGTCGAGCGCGACGCCCAGATTGTTGTACGCCAGCGCGTAGAGCGGGTCGCAGCGCAAGGCATGGCGATACGCGTCGGCTGCCGCCGCCACGTCGCCACGCTGATGCAACGCGACCCCATACTCGTTCCAGTAGCGCGGCGCGTCCGCGTACTCGGTCAGCAGTTCCTCGTACGCGCGGAGCGCCGACGCGAAGTCCCCCCCGACCAGATCGAGTTCTGCCAGGGCATGCCGCACCAGACGGGCGTCCGCCCCCTGCGCCAGTGCGCGCTCGAATTCACGGCGCGCCTCGTCGAAGTAGCCGCGCTGCCGGAAGGCGAGTCCCAGCCCGTAGCGTGCGAGCCCGTGTTCGGCGCTGGGGGTTGCATCGACCACCGCGACGCTGGTCGCACCCTCGATGGACAGATGCGGCTGCAACGCCTGCAACGCAGGGTTGAGTGCTGACGCCTGCCGCGATGCGTCCAGCGCCGCCTCGTGTCGTCCCAGATCGCCCAACACGAAGCCGCGCACCAGATGGGCGTCGGCGATGCGCGGGTCGCGCGCAATCACGGCATCGAGCGCGATGAGCGCCTGCTCGTTCTGTCCGCGCTGATACAGCACTTCCGCGAGGTGCAGTCGCGGAATGGGGTTATCCAACGCGGCGTTTACCGCCCGTTCAAACCAGCGCTGGGCGCGTCGGAGATCACCCGCATGCTGTTCGATCAGTCCCCGTTCGAACAGCGCGGCGCCGTCGTCAGGATCCTCGGCGATGAGCGTGTCCAGTTGCTGCGTCGCCTCGCTCTGTCGACCGATCAGTCGCAGCAGCCGCGCACGCTGACGTCGCGACTCGAGATCGTCGGGGTGCGCGGCCAGCACTCTGTCGAGCACCAGCAGGCGGGCGTCGCACGCGCCCGGCTTCGCGGCCGCGATTT
>CALQGY020000026.1 GCA_943330235.2 Candidatus Kuenenia stuttgartensis | reverse complement strand
AGGAGCATGGCGTCGACTTTCTGCTCGACAATCGCCACTTCTGGCTGCGTACGCCGCGGCAGGTCGCGATCATGCGGGTTCGGCATGAGCTCGAGCAGGCGGTGCACGATTTCTTCTACGCGCGCGATTTCATCCGCTGCGACACGCCCATCCTCACGGCCGCCATCGGCGAGCGCGCGGGGCTGTTCAGCACCGAATACTTCGACGAAGGCACGGCCTATCTCGCGCAGACCGGTCAGCTGTATGGCGAAGCGCTGGCGGCGGCGATGGGGCGCATTTACACGTTTGGCCCCACGTTCCGCGCCGAGAAGTCCAAGACGCGCCGCCACCTGACGGAGTTCTGGATGATCGAACCCGAGATGGCGTGGTACGATCAGGACGACAACATGGACCTGCAGGAAGCGTTCGTGCGCTATCTCGTGGAGCGCGTGCTGGAACGCCGGCAGGAAGAGTTGAAGGTGCTGGAGCGCGACACCAGCAAGCTCGATTGCGTCTCGCAGCCGTTTGTACGCCTCGACTACGGCGACGCGATCACGATGCTGCAAGGCAAGGGGAGTGACGCGCAGTGGGGCGACGACCTCGGCGCGCCGGATGAAGCGCTGATCGTCGATCACTACCAGCGCCCGGTGTTCGTGGTGAACTATCCGAAGGAAGCGAAGGCGTTTTACATGAAGGAGAATCCGCTCGACCCGCGCACCGTGCGCTGCGCGGATTTGCTGGCGCCCGAAGGCCGAGGCGAGATCATCGGCGGGTCGCAGCGCGAAGACGACTACGAGAAGATCCTCGCGCGCCTCATGCACGAAGGGTTGCCGGTCGAGGCCTACGGCTGGTACCTCGACCTTCGGAAGTACGGCACCTTCACGCACTCGGGCTTTGGGCTCGGGCTGGAGCGGACCATCGCGTGGATCTGTGGCATCGAGCACATCCGCGAAGTGATTGCGTTCCCGCGGATGATGGGGCGCATCGCGCCGTAATTGGTGCGCCTAGCGTTTCTCCGCACGCTTCACTTCATCCCACACCACGTCCTGTTCCTCAAGCGACATGGTGGTCAGCACCTGGCCTCGCGCGGCGGCAATGACCTCCATCGCGGCGTAGCGCCGTACGAACTTCGCGTTCGTGCGGTCGAGGGCCAGGGCGCCGTGGACACCCGTCTTGCGACACAGGTTCACCACCGCGAACAGCAAATCGCCCAGCTCGGCCTCGAGGGCGTCGCCGTCGCGCACCCCGCCCGCCTCGTCAATGAGCTCGGCGACCTCCTCGATCTCCTCGCGCACCTTGTCCAAGGGACCGCGCGCGTCGGGCCAGTCAAAGCCCACACCGGCGGCGCGATCCTGTAGCCGATGGGCGCGGTGGAGTGACGGCATCCCCGCCGGAATCCCCTCTTCCAGCGACGAGCGCTTGGTCTTGGCCACCTTCATGGCTTCCCAGGAGCGCTTGATGCCGTCGCCGTACAGGTGCGGATGCCGCGCGTGCATCTTGGCCACCAACGCGCCGGCCACATCCTGCGCGCCAAACGCGCCACGCTCCTCGGCCACCACCGAGTGGAAGAGCACCTGCAACAGCAGGTCGCCCAACTCGTCGCGCAACAGGGCGTCGTCCCCGTGCGCGATGGCCTCGTCAACCTCGTGCGCCTCCTCAATCAGATACGGGCGCAGCGAATCGTGCGTCTGCACGCGATCCCAGTCGCAGCGCGCGCGCAGGTCCCGCATGAGCGCGAGCGCGTCATCAAGCGAGCGCGGCGCGGGGGCCGAAGAGGGCAGGGCGTCGGTGGTCATGTCCGGTTGGATCCTTTCGCGTACGGCGTGCACGGGTATTGATTGAGTGATGTCGAGGTCGCCCATCACTCCCGAGCCAATATACCCGGACCGTCCGGCGTCGCTGCGCGCGTGGGTGGACGTCGATCTGGGGGCGGTGCGGCGCAATGCCGATCGCCTGCGGGCCCGCGCCGGCGTGCCGATTGTCGCGATGGTCAAGGCCGATGCCTATGGGCTGGGCATGGTGCCGATCGCCCGCGCGTTGGGCGCCGACTTTGGCGAGGCCGCCGATGCCGCCCGCGCGCCGAACGCCCCGTGGGCGCTCGGCATCGCCACCCTCCATGAAGCGGCGGAGCTGCGCCGACACGGATGCGTGGCACGGGTGCTCTGCACCACGCCGCTGACGGTCCACGATGTGCCCGAAGCGCAGGCGCTTCAGGTACGGCCGGCGCTGCACGATTCCGCCACGATCGGCGCGTGGCTCGCGATGCAGGGCGGGCCGTGGCACCTCGCGATTGACACGGGGATGGCACGCGCGGGTGTGCGGTGGGATGGCATCGCCGCACTGCGCGAGACGCTGCACGACGCGCGACACGTCAATCCGCCCGAGGGGGTCTTCACCCATTTCCATTCGGCCGAGGTGGACGACGGGTCGCTGGCGGTGCAGGATGCTCGCTTCGAGCAGGCGGTCGCGGCCATTCGAGATCTGCTGCCAGAGGGTGTGCTGGTGCACAGCGACAACAGCGCGGCCATCGCCGTGGGTGGGGCGTCGAACGCGCGGCGTCGTCATCTGGCCCGTCCCGGCATCGGGTTGTACGGCGCGAACGTGCTGCCGTCGCTGCCACTGGAGCAGGTGGTGCGGGTGTGCGCCCGCGTGATTGATGTGCGCGACATGCAGTCCGGCGAGTCGGTCAGCTACAACGCGACGTGGCAGGCGGACTCGCCGCGCCGCATCGCGACCGTCGCGCTGGGGTACGCGGACGGCTATCGGCGGGCGCTCTCCAACCGCGGCGTGGCGCTTGTGCATGGCGTGCGCGTGCCGGTGGTCGGGAACGTCACCATGGACATGACCATGCTGGACGTTACGGGACTCGGTGCCGCGTGCGTGGTGGGTGACGTGGCCACGTTCGTCGGTCGCGATGGATTAGACGTGCTACGGACCGACGCGGTGGCTGCGACTGGCGCCATCTCGATGTACGAGTTGCTGGTGGGGCTGCGGCTGCGGGCGCCGCGGTTCTACGTGGACACGCCGAGTGTTGGGACGGCGGGTGACGCGTCCGGTGCGACGAATGACCCGCCTTCGTCCGAGGCGCGGCCATGACCACGGGGGGGGCTTCCGATGCGCAGACGGTCTCGCGTCGCGCGATCATCGTGGTGCTCGACGGCGTGGGCTGCGGCGCGGCGCCGGACACGGCGGCCTACGGCGATACGGGGAGCGATACCATTGGCAACGTGGCGCGGGCGGTTGGCGGCCTGCACCTGCCCAATCTCCAGCGCCTCGGACTGGGGAATCTGACGTCTATTGCGGGCGTCGCGCCGGTCGCCGAGCCCACCGGGGCGTGGGGGACGATGCTGCCGCGGTCGGCGGGCAAGGACTCCACGACGGGCCATTGGGAGATTGCGGGGCTGCATCTGGAACAGCCGTTCCCGACGTATCCGCACGGATTCCCCCCTGAGGTGCTCGCGGCCTTTTCTGCGGCCACCGGGCGCGGCGTGCTGGCCAACACCGTGGCCAGCGGGACGGCGGTCATCACCGACTTCGCTGAGGCGCAGCAACAGAGCGGGTCGTGGATTGTGTACACCTCGGCCGACTCGGTTTTTCAGATCGCGGCGCACGAGGAGTGGATCCCGCTGGAGGAGCTGTATCGGGCCTGCGAGATCGCGCGGGCGCTGCTGGTGGCGCCCCACGACGTGTCCCGCGTGATTGCCCGCCCCTTTGTGGGAACTCCGGGGGCATGGCGGCGTACCGCCAATCGGCGCGATTACTCGATCCAGCCCCCCGGCACCACGCTGTTGGACGCTCTGGCGCTAGCCGGGATTCCGCGGGCCGGCGTAGGGAAGGTAGACGACCTGTTCGCCGGCCGGGCGCTCACCTCCCGGCACACGGTGGACAACGCGGAAGGCATTGACGCGTTGTTGGAATGGCTTTCTGGTCCAACTCGTGGGTTCTGCTTCGGCAATCTGGTAGATTTCGACCAACTGTTCGGGCATCGCAACGATGTTCAGGGTTTTCAGGGGGCGCTCGAGGCGTTTGATCGCGCGCTGCCGAGGCTGTTGGCTGCTCTTCGAGAGGATGATTTGTTGTTTCTGACCGCCGACCACGGCAACGATCCCACCACGCCATCCACCGATCACGCGCGCGAGCGCGTGCCGGTGCTTGTCGCGGGTGCGCGCGTACGGGGCGGGTCGGTTGGCGAACGCGATACGTTCTCTGATCTTGGGGCGACGGTCGCGGAGTGGTTCGGTCTATCGTGGCGCGGCCATGGTACGTCGTTCCTCACGTCGCTGCTCGCATCATGACGGAGTTGTCGCAGCACCCTGTATCGTCTGCGTTAACGTCGGCGTTAACGGCTGAATTGATGACACTGCGCAGCGCGGCCGATGTGGCGCGCGACAACGCGTGGTGTCCGTACTCGAAGTTCCCCGTTGGCGCTGCCCTGTTGTCGGACGACGGTCGCGTGTTCGCGGGATGCAACGTGGAGAACGCGTCGTATCCGGCGGGCACGTGCGCGGAGCGCGTGGCGTTGGGCTCGGCCGTCGCGGCTGGGGCCCGGCGCTTCACGCGTGTCGTCATTACGTCTGCCGCTCATGATCCCACACCGCCGTGCGGCATCTGCCGTCAGGCGCTTGTGGAGTTTGCACCGGATCTTGATATCGTAGCCATTTCGCCGGATGGGCGCGTCGCGCGCTGGTCGCTGGCGGATTTGCTTCCTGCTCCGTTCACGCCTGCATCGCTCGAGAATGCCTGAGCGTCCCCCTATGAAATTCGTGTTTCCTACTCGCTGGCGCACTCGCGTCGCGGTCCTGCTGGCGACGGCACTCGTCTCTGCGGGGGCGGCCTGTACGGAGTCCTTCGAGGGCGGCGATGCGTGCCCGTCGCTCTGTCCGGCGAAGCCGGCGGCGTTCCGTGATACGACCATCGATGCCGTCACCCTCGACACCACGCTGAGCGGCTATCCCGCGCTTGGCCTGTCTTCGACGTTGCTGCTGGCGAACCGGCCGGATACGATCATCACGCGCAACGTCATCCGCTTTGACGTGCTGCCGACGTCGTTCCTTCCGAACAAGACGGGGACCACCGAGAGCATCACGACGGTGGATTCGGTCACGCTCATCCTGCCGATGGATACGACGGGGAGTCGGGGCACCGTCCCCATCACCGTGGACGCATTCGACGTCGACACCACGGTCAACGATTCGTCGCAAGTGGTTGTGAAGTCGCTGTTCCGGGCCAATCGCTTGCTGGGGTCGGTGACGATCACGCCGTCGACGCAAGGCGACACGTTGCGCATCCCGCTGTCGAAGGCCTTGTTCGCGGCCAAGATCGCGGCGGGCGCGCGGTTGCGTGTGGGGCTGCGCATGACTGGCGGGTCGGGCCAGCTGCGGATCATCGCGTTCCAGTCCGGTGCCGGCGCGCCGTATGTGCGATTCGATCCCAGCACCGATACCACGTACGCACCGCTGACGGTCAGTCCGACCACGTCGCTCGAGCTGGCCACGACGGACGTGAATCTCTCGTACATGCTCTACACGCTCGTGGATGTCGGTTCACCGGCCCCCGACGCGCAGACGCTGGTGGTGGGCGGATTCCCGGCCTATCGCACGTATCTGCGATTCAACCTGCCCAAAGCCATCACGGACTCCAGCACCATCGTCCGGGCGGAGGTCTTGCTCACGCAGCGCCCCTCGCGCTTTGGCAACGTGAACGACACGGTGGCGATCCTGCCCATCGTGCCCACGACGACGTCGTTGGTTACCGACATTCGTCGCATTCTGGATCTGTCGGCGGAAGGACGGTTCGCCTCGCTCGACTCGTCGCGGCTGGTGCCGCGTGATTCGGGGCAGCGGGCGCTCAACATCTTAAGCCTCGCGCGCTCGTGGGCCACGGTAGCCGCTGACGTGCCGCGTGCGGTGGCGTTCCGCATCAGCATCGAAGGCGCGCAGCCGGCCGAGTTCCGCTTCTATTCCAGCAAGGCGGCGGCTGCGCTCCGACCGCGCATGCGTATCACTTACCTTCCGCGTACCCAGACGGCGATTCCGTGATGCGATTCCAGAAATCTTCCCGGTCCGTGGTCGGCGTACGGATGCTGCGCATCGGTGCGCTGGCGATGCTGCCGATGCTGTTCGTGGCGCGACCGCTGTTCGCGCAGGGCGGACTGAGCGGCCTCGGCTTCGGCTATCCCGTGGGTGGCACCAGCACCCGCGCCTCCGCGACCGCTGGCGCGTTTGGCGAGTTCGACTTGCTCAGCCCCATTAACCCGGCCTCCATCGGCGGCGCGTCCCGCACCGTGATCAGCGCGCAGACGGAGCCCGAGTTCCGGACGCTCACGCTGGGCACCGTGCGTGAAAAGACCAACGCGCAGCGTGTACCGCTGGTGATGGTCATCTTCCCGGCCGGACATGGCGTCTCGGTGGGGCTCAGCGCGGTGACGCTGCTCGATCGGAGCTACAGCACGGTGACGCCGGGCAGTGTGCTGATCGATGGCGCTTCGGCAAGCACGACGGAACGCTCCGATGTGCGCGGATCGATGGGCGATGTGCGGGCCGCAGGCGGCTGGCGTATCAACGATCGGTTCAGCGTGGGCGTCGCTGGCCACTTGTTCACGGGGGACAACCTGGTCTCCATCTCGCGCACATTTGCCGACTCGACGCGATTTGGCAGCGTGTTGGACTCGACACGGGTCGTCTACTTCGGGACGGCGCTGTCGGTCGGCGGCGAGTGGCGCGTCCGCAAGGGGCTCGCGGCGCAGCTGTCGTATCGCAAGGGCAATGGCCTCGACGCGCGCGTCAACGATACCGTTCGCACGCGCGCGAACGTGCCGAACCGTCTGGGCGTTGGCATCCGCTACGACGGCATTCCCGGCTCGGTGTTCGCCGCGGGTATTGATCAGCAGGACTGGTCCCGCATGAAGTCGCTCGGCTCAAGCGCCGTGCAGCCGCGCGATGCGACCAACTGGCATGTCGGCGCGGAAGTCGTGGGGCCGCATGTGCGCGCGTTACCGGTGCTTGTGCGCGTGGGGTACGCGAAGAATGCCTTGCCGTTCGGCATCGGGAGCAACGTCGTGAACGAAACGCGTCTGTCCACCGGGTTCGGTGTTCCCATCGCGCGCGATCAGGCGACCATCGACTTCTCGCTGCAGCGTGCCAACCGCACCCTCGTCGGCGGCACCGCGAAGGAGTCTGCGTGGCTCCTCGGGGTTGGCCTGCAGGTTCGCCCCTGAGTGCTGACGGCGCTATGTCGATGACAGAGACACCCGAAGGTCCGCGGAAGACGGTCTACATCGAGACGTACGGCTGTCAGATGAACGTGTCCGATTCGGAGCTCATGTACGGCAGTCTCGCCGCACACGGCTACACACCGGTTGAGGCGCCCGATGGCGCCGACGTGATTCTGGTGAACACCTGCGCCATCCGCGAGAACGCGGAGACGCGCGTGATTGGGCGACTCGGCGAACTGAAGCGATTCATGAAGGCGGACACCATTGTCGGTGTCACCGGCTGCATGGCACAACGCCTCGGACCGCGCCTGCTCGATCAAGCCAAGCACGTCTCGCTGGTGGTCGGCCCTGATGGCTACCGCTCGCTCCCGCAGTTGCTGGATGGTGCGCGCAGTGGCGAACGGTTCTCCGCCACCGATTTCGACCTCGAGGAGCACTACGAGGACGTCGTCGCGCGCCGCTTCGAAGGCGTCAAGGCATGGATTCCGGTTCAGCGCGGCTGCAACTATCGATGCACGTACTGCATCGTGCCGTATACCCGTGGCGCTGAACGCAGTCGCAAGCTCGACGACGTCGTGCGTGAGACGCACGATGTGGTGGCTCAGGGACTCAGCGAAATCGTCTTGCTGGGGCAGACGGTCAATTCGTACAATGACGGCACGCACGACTTTGCCGACCTGCTGCGCGCCGTCGCCGCGGTGGACGGCATTCGTCGCGTGCGGTACACGAGCCCGCACCCCAACGATTTCAGCGATCGCGTCATCGCGGCGATGGCCGAAGTCCCTGAGGTGTGCGAGCACGTGCACCTGCCCATGCAGAGTGGTTCTACGTCCATGCTCAAGCGCATGCTGCGCCGGTATTCGCGCGAGGACTATCTCGCCAGCGTCGAGCGGCTGCGCAACGCCATTCCCGGACTGGCACTGACCACGGATATCATCGTGGGCTTCCCGGGCGAGACCGATGCGGAATTCGAGGACACGTTGTCGCTGTGCCGCGAGGTGCGGTTCAACGACGCGTTCATGTTCAAGTTCTCGATGCGCGAAGGGACGCCGGCCGAACGCATGCCCGCCGAGTGGACGGTGCCCGATGCCGTGGTCACGGAGCGCTTTGATCGGTTGCTCGCCACGGTCCGCGGGATCTCCCGCGAGAATAACATGACCCGCCTCGGTGCGCGCGTCGAAGTCCTGGTGGAGAAAGTGGCGCGTGATGGCACGTTGTTGCAGGCGCGCTCGCGTGACTTCAAGACGGTGATGGTGCCGGCGGAGTCGGCGAAGATTGGTGACTACCTCACCGTGGAACTCACGGGCACCACGGGGGCGACCTTTACGGGCACGCCGGTCCGTGATCGCGCGCCGCTGCCGATGGCCTCGCCGATGGCCTCGCCGATGGTGAGCACCACGGCGTAAGGACGCGCTATTTGGCCACGGTGGGCAACGCGCCGGTGACGACGCGTCCCGCCGTGGCTGGTACCGTGGGAGGGTGCCGCCACTCATTCACGCCGCCCTCTGCTGGATTCTCGGTGCCTTCGTCGGCTCCGCGGAGCTCACGCGTCACCTGCCGTTCCTCTCGGTCCTCGCGCTCTCGGCGGCCATCGGCATCGGCCAGGCGTTGGTGGTGGCGGTCTACACGCCAGCGTACGCGCGGCGACGCGGCCCTGCGCACACACTTCTCGTCGCGCTCGCGGCGATTGCTATGGCGGCCACCGCGCATGCGCGTGCGTCGGCCAGCCGCATGGCGCAGTGCCGCGTGGGGCTCCATGCGGTGATCGCGCGCGGCGACACCATCGCCGCCGTCTTCGATGACCCCGTGGCGCCTCGCGCCCGTTCACGCGGCGTGGCGTCTGGGCGTGGCACGCTCGCCGCCTGTCGCGTCCCCATCATGGCGCGATTTACCGAAGGACGCGCGGCGGCCGGCGTATGGGTGTCGGTGGCCGGCCATGGTTTCGCGACCAACACCGGGCTCCGCCTCGATGAGGCGAGCGTAACAGCGTCCGCATCAACCCGTCGCGATTGGCGTCGCGAAGCGCGCGCCCGCACGGGGGCGATCATCGATCGCGATTTCGGGCGCAATGCGCCGCTCGTGCGCGCGCTGCTCATTGCCGACCAGGATGGCATTGCCCCCGACGTGCGCGACCGATTCGCCGACGCGGGGCTCGTGCATCTGCTCTCCATTTCCGGACTGCACGTGGCCATCATTGCGGGCGCCCTTCTGACGCTCGCCGGCGCGCTCCGGCTCTCGCGCACGCTCGCGTTCCTCGCCGCCATGACGGTCATTATGGTGTACGTCGCCGCCTTGGGCGCGCCACCACCGGCGGTGCGTAGCGCGGTGATGCTGGGTGTCGTGGGCATCGCGGAACGATTGCAGCGCCCCACGCATCCGTGGACGGCGCTGGCGCTGGGCGCCGTGCTCCCAGCGCTGGAGCCGGCGGTTGTGCTCGATTTGGGCTGGCAGCTGAGCGTCAGCGGGATGGCGGCGCTGGTCGCGGCACGCGCGCTCTGGCGTCGGGTGCGCTTGCTGCATCGCCGCGATGTCACGCCGCGCCTTCGGCCGGCCCTCGCGTGGCTGCAGCGGCTTGAGGGGTGGAAAAGTACGGCCGCCCGCGAGGTCGTGACCGGCACGGTCGCCACGCTCGTGACCGCGCCGCTGATTGCGTGGACCTTTGGTCGGATCAGCGTCATCGCCCCGTTCTCGAACCTGCTGGCCGGCCCGCTGGTCACGTTCGTACAGCCGGCGCTCTTTCTGGCGCTGCTGGCGTCCCCGTGGCCGTCGCTGGCGCGACTGATTGCCGACGCGACGGCGCCGCCGCTCGCCATGCTGGACGCGGTTGCCCACGGTGCCGCGCATATACCAGGGGCCACGTTACGCGTCGCCCCCACGGCACTCGGCGCGCTCGCGACCGGCGCGGCGTCCGCCGCCTTCGTGCGCGCCACGGCCTCGCGCCACTGGACGCGCGGCCTCCTCGTCGCCTCGGGCGCCCTGAGCGTCGCGATCTGGGCGCCCATGCGCCTGACCGGTTCCGGTCGACTGGAATTGCATCTGCTCGACGTGGGGCAGGGGGACGCCATCGCGCTTCGCACCCCGCGCGGTCGATGGATGCTTGTCGATGCCGGTCGACGGTGGGACGGCGGCGACGCGGGCCGCCGCACCGTGGTGCCGTATGTGCGCACCTATGGCGGTCCGATTGCGGCGTTCATCATGTCGCACGCCCACGATGATCATGTGGGAGGCGCGGCCAGCGTCGTGGCCGCGCTCGCGCCCGCCGACTGGTGGGAGTCGGCCTTCGTCACACGAAGCGCGGCCTACGGTGGCGCGCTGACCGCGGTGCGCGATACGCACGGGCGCTGGCACCGCGGGCACCCGGGCGATCGCTGGATGTTGGATGGGGTGGAGGTACGAGTGCTTGCCCCGGATTCGGCCTGGACCGCCGCCCAGCACGATGCGAACGAGACCTCCGTCGTCCTGCGTATTGCGTACGGCCAGGTCGCCTTCTTGCTCACCGGCGACGCCGAGGCCGCGGAGGAGCAGTGGATGCTGCAGCACACCGATCCGGATCTGCTGCGCGCCGACATTCTGAAATTGGGCCACCACGGCAGCCGGACGAGTTCGACGGGCCCGTTTGTCGATGCCGTGGCGCCTCGGCTTGGTCTCGTCTCCGTCGGGGCGGGGAACCGCTACGGGCATCCGTCGCCTCAGACGCTGGAGACGTTTGCCGCGCGCGGCGTCCCACTGCTGCGCACCGATCAAGAAGGGACGGTTGTCGTTGAAACCGACGGTCGCGTCATCGCGGTGCGGACCGGCGGGGAACGCTGGATGCTGCCGGAACGTGGGACGGCTCTTGCCCCGCCCGACCCATGATCGTCAGTTTGAGCAGAGCGCCGCTGTCCGTCTTTTGGGCAGTTCCCGTAATCGATTTCGACGTATTTTCGACGTATTCTGGAGCCGTGTCATCCGCAGCCCCTCGGCTCGCGGTCGACAGCGCTGCATCTCTCGCCCCGAGGAGTCTGCCCGTGGTCAAGCATACCGCGACGTCTGTCGTCACCATTGAACGCTACATCATCGAGCAGGAGCGGAAGTTCCCCGACGCCACGGGCGAGTTGTCCGGGATCCTGTATGACATGGCGCTCGCCGGCAAGATGATCGCGAACAAGGTCCGCAGTGCGGGCCTGGTCGATATCCTCGGCGCCACCAGCGACGTCAACGTGCAGGGCGAGGTTCAGCAGAAGCTCGATGTCATCGCCAATGAAATCATCGTCAAGGCGTTCGATCACGGTGGTCGTCTCTGCGCGATGGCGTCCGAGGAAGAGCCGGACATCATCCACATCCCGGAAGGCTTTCGCTCGGGCAAGTACGTGCTGCTCTTCGATCCGCTCGACGGGTCCAGCAACATTGATGTGAACGTGCCGGTGGGCACGATCTTCTCCGTGTATCAGAAGATCACGCGTGGCACGCGCGGCGAGATGGAAGACATGCTGCAGCCGGGGCGGCGTCAGGTGGCCGCGGGCTACGTCATCTACGGCTCCAGCACGATGATGGTCTATACCACAGGACAGGGCGCACACGGCTTCACCCTCGATCCGTCCATCGGTGAATTCCTACTCTCGCATCCGGACATCCGTATCCCCGAGCGTGCGCGGTATTTGTCGGTCAACGATGCGTACGAGCAGGATTGGCCGGAGCCCACGCGCGCGCTGATGCGTCGCTATCGCGGGATGGATGGTCATCGCAAGCCACTGAACGTGCGCTACGTGGGATCGCTGGTGGCCGACTTCCACCGCAACTTGCTGGGTGGTGGTGTCTTCTGTTATCCCGCCAACGCGAAGTCGCCTAAGGGCAAGCTGCGGCTGCTGTATGAAGCGAATCCGTTGGCGTTCATTGCCGAACAGGCCGGCGGCATGGCCACCGATGGACACAAGCGCATTCTCGATGTCGAAGCGACCGAACTGCATCAGCGCACGCCGTTGTATCTCGGCAGCAAGGCCGAAGTGGAAACAGTGGCCGAGTTCCCGTTGCCGACGCCGGATCGTCGTCATCAGTTGCGCGAAGACGATCTCGCCGCCAGTTGACGCGAAGGACCGGGTACCCGCGCGTCGGGTACCCGGTACTTAGGAGTTCGAGTGCGGTGCGCTACATTGACCAAATGACTGATCGACTCTCCCCCTCTGGCATTCCTGTCCCGACGGTTGTTCGTCCGGACGACGTTCACACGGACTACGCACGTGACCTCGGTGATCCGGGGCAGTTCCCGTTCACGCGCGGCGTGCAGCCCACCATGTATCGCGGGCGCCTGTGGACCATGCGGCAGTACGCCGGCTTCGGTACGGCGACCTCCACCAACGAGCGCTTCAAGCTGTTGCTGGCCGCCGGACAAACGGGACTGAGCGTTGCCTTCGATCTGCCCACGCAGATGGGCATCGATTCTGACTCGCCGCGTGCGTCGGGGGAAGTGGGACGCGTGGGTGTGGCCATCGACACCGTCGAAGACCTGCACACGCTACTGGCCGATATCCCGCTCGACAAAGTCTCCACGAGCATGACGATCAACGCGACCGCGTGCACGTTGCTGGCGATGTACATCGTGGTGGCCGAGGAGCGCGGCATTGACCGGTCAGCGCTCTCGGGCACGGTGCAGAACGATATTCTCAAGGAATACATCGCGCGCGGGACGTACATCTATCCGCCGTCGCCGTCCATGGCGCTGACGGCCGAGATGTTTCGTTTCGCCGCCGCCGAGGTGCCGCAATGGAATCCTATTTCCATTTCGGGATATCACATCCGCGAAGCGGGCAGTACGGCGGTGCAGGAGGTGGCCTTCACGTTCGCCGATGCCATCGCATATGTGCAGCAGGCCGTCGATGCCGGATTGCACGTTGATGCCTTCGCCCCGCGCCTGTCCTTCTTCTTCGCGGCGCACAGTGATCTCTTCGAGGAAGTCGCCAAGTTCCGCGCGGCGCGGCGCCTGTGGGCGCGCATCATGCGCGAACGGTTCGGCGCCAACGACAACAGCTGCCGTCTCCGGTTCCACACGCAGACCGGCGGCGTGACGCTGACCGCACAGCAGCCACTGAACAACGTGGTGCGCGTGACAGTGCAGGCGTTGGCCGCCGCGCTGGGCGGGACGCAGTCGTTGCACACCAACGGGTACGACGAAGCACTGGCGTTACCCACCGCCGACGCGGCCACGCTCGCGCTCCGCACGCAGCAAATTGTGGGCTACGAGTCGGGCGTATCGCAAACGGTGGATCCGCTGGCGGGCAGTTGGTACGTCGAGCAACTCACCGACGCCGTCGAAGCGCGTGCCGTGGAGCTCATCGCCAAGGTGGATGCGCTCGGTGGCGCGGCCGAAGCCATCAAGGCGGGATTCTTCCAGGAGGAGATCGGTCGCAGCGCGTACGAGTATCAACTGCGCGTAGAGGCCGGCGAGACGGTGGTGGTGGGCGTCAACAAGTTCGGCGATGGGCAGGATCCGCCAATCATCCCGGCGCCCGACTTCTCCTCGTTGGAACGCGAGCAGGTCGCGCAGTTGGCGCGTGTGAAAGCCGCACGCGATGCCGGCGTACTTGCCGCCACGCTCGCCGCCATCGGTGATTGCGCGGTGGACTACTTGCCGTCGCACGTGGGAGCACGCCGCGAACTCATGCCGCGTATTATCGATGCGGTCCGCGCGCGCGCCAGCGTCGGCGAAGTCGCCGACACGCTGGAGCGCGTGTGGGGCCGGTACCAGCCCACCATGTAGTCGCGATGCAACGCCTGACACTCCTCCTGCTTCTGCTGTGCGCGCACCGCGTGTCGGCGCAGCAGGGGCGTGTCACACCGCGTGTCACACCGCGTGTCACACCGCGCGTGATACCGATGGATGCGGTCGCGGCGCGCGTCCTCGAGACACGGGGACGCGCCACGCTCGACATCACGCGGCGTGGCGTGACCATGCGCGGCGTCACGGTGCGCGGTACCGTGCGGGACAGCATCGGCCGCGTGCCACTGGCCGGTGCGCTCGTCCAGCTGGTCGCCGCGGACAGTGTGGAGCGCTTTGCGCACACTGAAGTCGCGGACTCGCTCGGCGACTTTGCGTTTCGTGACGTACCCGCCGGGCGCTATACGTTGGGCTTTTATCATCCGATGCTCGATTCGCTCGGTTTGGATCCGCTCCTCCGCGACATCGCGGTGGGCAGCGACGCGGATCTGCGCGCCGATCTCGCCGTACCGTCGGCGTCGACCGTCCGCCGCGCAATCTGCGGACCCACGACGGCAGAGAACTCCGGCGCGGTCGTGATGGGTCTCGTGCGTGATGCCGCCACGCTGCTGCCGGCCAGTGAAGTCACCGTCAGCGGCGAATGGATGGAGCTCACCCTCGGCACCGGCGGATTCACCCGCCGCAGTCCGCGTCGTCTGAGCACCACGCTGGGCACTGGCTGGTTCGCCCTGTGCAACATGCCGAGCCCCGGCACCATCATGCTGATGGCGCGTCGCGGCGCGGACAGCACCGATGTCGTCGAGCTGCATCTGGGCGCCGAGCCGCTCGTGCGCCGCGAGCTCTATCTGGGCGTGGCGCACACGGTGGCTCGCATGGTGGTGCCGCGCGACAGTGCCGTGCGCATGGACTCCGTGTCACGGGCCGTGTCACCGGCCGTGTCACGAGCCGTGTCACCGGCCGTGTTGGCTGTGCACGTTGGCGACGGGCGGCTCAGCGGTACCGTCTTCAAGGCAGAGGGGCATCGCCCGCTCATCAACGCGGAGGTCAGTATCGTGAACGGTCCGCGCACGCGCACGAATGAGCGCGGCGAATGGACGCTGTCTGAGGCGCCGACGGGTACGCGGACGCTCGAGGTGCGAGCCGTTGGGCTCTATCCCGACCGCCGCACGGTGGATGTCATCGCTGACGCGGCGCCGATTCGTGTGGAACTCACCACCATCAAGGCCGTCCTGGACACGATGAAGGTCGTGGCTTCGCGCGCGCTCAATCTGAATCTGCTGGGCTTTCAGGAGCGACGCCGGCAGGGGAACGGGCGCTTCCTGTCCATCACGGATCTCGCCAGACGCCAGGTGTACGCGACGACGGATATTTTCCGCAATATGCCCGGTGTGTACTTCGGTGAGGGCAGCGATGTGGCGGAGTCCATCATGATGCGCGGCACGTTCTCTGATCGTTGCGCGCCCTCGATGTTCATCAACGGTCAGGCCATTTCCGATCTGTCGGGCACCGATCTCGATGCGTTCGTGCGTCCGAACGAGATTGCCGCCATTGAGATCTACTCCGCCACGCAGGTGCCGCCGCAGTTTCAGGTGGGATTGAGCGGCTGCGGCAGTATCGTGATCTGGACCCGGTAGCGCGTTCCGGCCACTGACTTCCGCCGTTGGCGCGCTACCTTCATAGGCGGTACTGCGGTGCGCGTCCTGGCCCGGTGCGGCGTCTGCGGTTGATCAGGACTTCGATCAAGGCAACGATAGTGGTATCCGGAACGGCCGCTCGATGGACCGCCGTCGCCGGGCTGGTGACATGAACCCGTCCACGGTTTCTCAGGTATCCGCGCCCATGCACACGAGCCCTTCATGACGGATCCCACGCCGCGCGCACTGCCCGTCCTGCGCGCCATGATCGACGCGCTCGATCGCGATCTCCTGCAGATTATGGCACGCCGCATGTCGCTGGTGGCCGAGGTCGCCGCGTACAAGCGCGAGCATGGCGTGCGCATCCGCGATGCGCGCCGCGAGCGCGAAGTGCTGGACGATCGTCGTGAGCGCGCGCGCGAGCTCGGACTGCCCGCCGGTGAGATCGAATCGATTTTCCGCGTCCTGCTGCGTTCCAGCCGCGATCATCAGGCGGCGCTGCGCGCGGAAGTCCCGGTGGACGAGGCCACGCGCATTGTGGCCGTCATCGGTGGACACGGGAAGATGGGCGCACTCTTGGCGCGGCTGTTCGGCGACATGGGGCATCAGGTCCTCATCGTCGATCGCGACACCGCGATGTCCGCGGCCGAGGCGGCGCCGCAGGCTGATGTCGTGGTCATCGCGGTGCCGATTGAGGCCACCGAGCGCGTGATCGCCGAAGTGGGACCGCTGGTGCGCGAGGATGCGTTGCTGATGGACATCACGTCGCTGAAGGACGCGCCGGTCGCGCAGATGCTGGCCAGCACGCGGGCCAGCGTCGTCGGAACGCACCCCATGTTCGGTCCGGGTGTGCATTCTGTGCAGGGACAGCGCATGGTGGTGTGCCGAGCGCGCGGCGACGCGTGGGCGGATTGGGTGGCGCACACCTTCTCCGCACGCGGGCTGCTGGTCACCGAAACCACGCCAATGCAGCACGATCGGGCGATGTCGGTGGTGCAGGTGTTGACGCACTTCCAGACACAGGTGCTTGGGCTCACGCTGGCCAGGTTGGGCGTGCCGCTGGCGGAGACCATGCCGTTTACCTCGCCGGCGTATTTGCTGGAGCTCTACGTGGCGGCACGGCACTTCGCGCAGGACCCTCGGCTCTACGGACCCATCGAGATGCGAAACGCGGGCACCGGTGCCGTCACCGACACCTTTCGCGAGGCGGCCCGGGAGCTGGCCACGGTCATCGCCAGCGGCGACCAGCAGGCGTTTTCGGTGCTGTTCGAAGACGTCCGTGCATTCTTCGGGGCGTTCACCGACGAGGCGCTGGAGCAGTCCAGCTTCCTCATTGATCGCATCGTGGAGCGCGCGTGAGCGGGACCTCGGAACGCGGCGATCTCTCGGGGGGCACGTTGGAGCGTATTTGGATCAAGCGTGCCAAGCGCGGGCCAATGGACTTCGTGCCGCAGGCAGCGCTCCGCGCCAATCGTGGCCTGGTCGGCAGCGCGAATCAGGGCGGACGGCGTCAGGTCACCCTGATCGAGGCGGAGCGCTGGGAGGCGCATATGGCCACGTTGGGGGCGGCACTCGATCCCTCGTCACGCCGCGCCAACTTGTTGGTGCGTGGCTGTGATCTGGCCAACTCGCGCGGTCGCATTCTCCGCGTTGGCCGGGTGCGTCTCGAAATCGCCGGCGAGACGAAACCCTGTCACCAGATGGACGAAGTGCTCGATGGACTCCAAGCCGTGATGCGCCCCAACTGGGGCGGCGGCGCCTTCGCCATCGTGCTGGATGACGGCATCATCAGCGTCGGTGACGCGGTCACGTGGGACGGGGCGCACACCGGCTGAGACGGCGCACTGCCTCGCACGGAAACGCGCGGGAAGCACAGGAAACTGCGGGATCATGCGCCAGCGCACGGCCTCGCACGGAAACGCGCGGGAAGCACAGGAAACGACGGGATCATTCGCCAGCGCACTGCCTCGCACGGAAACGCGCGGGAGGAACAGGAAACGACGGGATCATGCGCCAGCGCACTGCCTCGCACGGAAACGCGCGGGAAGAACAGGAAACCGCTGGATCCTACTCCCGCGCACTGCCTCGAATGCCCGCATTTGTCCATCCCAGTGGTTCCGTGCCGTTTCCGTGCCGTTTCCGTGCTGTTTCCGTGCGTTTCCGCGTAAGGCTGTTCCAACAAGCGGCCGCGCGAGATTACGAGCGCCCGTTCCCGCGACGGGCCACGCCCGATCCCGTCAGTCCCGAGGAGGCCCCAGCGGACTCGGTGCGCAACCGGCGCGCTGCGTGGTGTACGCGACGTGCGTGATGCGCCATTCGCCGCGCGATCGGACCAGCGTGAACGTATCCACGCCACAGTGCGAGAACACGCCGTCCAGATGGAAGTCGTATGCCGCGTGGACAAGCGCCAGCGACCCCTGAAGGAACACGGACGGGCTCCACATCCGCTCGAGATAGCGCTGGGTCCCATTAGCCAACGTGGCCATGAAGGCGCTGTCGCCCTGCGTGCGGCTGGCGGTCGTTGGCCCCGCCGGATCCGGGATACTGGCCAACTGCGCCCCCGGCACCATCAGCCGCCGCGCGAGTGTGGTGTCACGCGTGGAGATGGCACGGAGCAGGGACTCAGCGACACCGACGACCGCGGCGCTGTCAGAGACCCTCGTTGGTGCGCTCTGCGGTGCGCTCTGCGCCCGCAGGGGCGTCGGCAGGAGCCAGGGCAGGGCGATGCCTAGGCCGAGCGAGAGTGACGACAGGAGCGACGACCGCAGACGAAGACCGCGCATGGGAAGCCTGATGGACGAAAGATGGAGAGCGGCTGGCGAACGGGGGAGGATATCTCCCGTGCTTTTGGGGTAATTTATGCCCATGCGACTCACATCATCATCATTCTCTCGCCTCATGGCGGCTGGGCTGCTCGCCGCCGTGTGGGCCGCGCCGGCTGCGGCGCAACAGAAAACCACCATCCGCGACCGCGCCGAGCAGGACATCAAGAAACGACCCGTCGTGATGGCGGGGTTGGGTGTCATCGACGGGATCGTCACCGACACGCTGCTGCGCCCATTGGGTGCGGCTGACGTCTCCGTCGTCGGTGTCGGTGCGCGGGTTGTCACCGAAGCGGGCGGACGCTTCCGCTTCCTGCAGGTGCCCGCCGGTCAGTATCTGCTCGTGGTGCGGCGCATTGGATTCGCGCCGACGTCCGGCATCATTGAAGTGCCCGCCGACGACACGCTGCGTCTTGCCTACACGCTGGCGCGCACCACCAACCTGCTCGACACCATTCGTGTGCGTGAAACCCGCCTCTCCATGCGCATGCTCGAATTCGAACAGCGGAAGGCGCAGGGCGTCGGACAGTTCATCACGCAGGAGCAGATCGACCGGCGAGGGTCTGGGCTCACGAGTGATTTCCTGCGGAACGTGAGCGGGGTGGATGTGTCCACGCTGACGAACACGGTCTTCGCGGGGAAGGTCGCGCTGTCCAAGCGCGAAGGCGGCAGTCTGGTGGGTGAGGGCACCGGCGCCTGCGCGATGCAGATCATCCTCGACGGCATTGTGATGCCGCGGTTCTTCAATCTCGACTTGCTGCCGCCGCCCAAGCAGATCGCCGGCATTGAGGTGTACAAGGGCGCCGCGACGGTGCCGATTCAATTTGGCGGTGCGGATCGTCGCTGCGGCATGATCATCTTCTGGACGCGCGAAGGCTATTGATGCGGTAACGAGGGCGCGGCTTCCGCGCCCTTCAACGAAAAAGCCCCCGCGAGCATGATGCTCGCGGGGGCTTTCTTCATGTGGAGCGGATCAGCAACCCGGGCCAGCGAACGGCGCGGGCTTACCAACACGCACCAGGCACTCGGCCTGCGGAATCGGCATCACCTTCGCCACGAAGTGGCTGGCGTTGTCGAGCGGCAGCGTGCTCAGGCGGCCGTAGCGACGCATGTCGATCCAACGCGTGCCTTCCAGCAGCAACGAGTAGCGCTTCTGCAGGAGGATTTCGTCCAGCACGGCCGTATCGGTGGAACCGGTGGTGAGCGTCGACGCCGCGAGGCCGCCGGAGTTCACACGCACCGAATTGATCATCGCGATGGCGCCGGCCTTGTCGCCCGTCGCCAGCAGCGCTTCCGCGCGGAGGAGCATGAGCTCTTCGTTGCGGATGATCGGCACCGAGGCCGAGATGCTCGCATCGCCGACATAGCCGATGGACGACGCGACACCCGTCACACCGGCCGGCGGGCTACGCGTGGTCTTGGTCTTCACCTTCGCGAGGTAGCGATTGTCCTTGGTCCCGTCGCCCTTGAGTGGCGCGTCGGTTTCCGTGGACGGGTGGAGGTACAGGTCGGCGGAGCTGCCGAAGAACGGGTTGCCGGCGTCGCCGGTGGAACCCGAGTACGGATGCACCGGGCCTGCGTCCAGTTCCGTGCGGCTCGTGGCGGCCGTGTTCAGGTACGAGGCCGACAACGCCGTGAGCGCCGTCTGCCACGCCGCCGACCCACCGCCGGACGTTGCGTAGTACGCCGCCGCACGCGCCGCGATGGCGCGGTTGAACTTCGAGAACGTCGTCGGCGTGCTGTAGCCCGTGAACCCCGAGTGCAGGGTGAACGGGAACGCCGAGCCGCCGGCGGCGAGCGCCGTGTTCCCGTCGTTCAGCGTGGCCAGGATGTACTTGTACACCGAGTCACGCGACACGAACGCGGCGATGTCGGACGCGTTCTGCTTGATTTCCACGACGGCACCGAGGGTGTCGCGCGTGGAAATCACGTACAGCAGTTCGAGCCCTTCGATCGTCTTGGCAAAGCCCGTCGCGGCGCTCTTCTGCGCCGCGGTGAGCGAGGCCGATCCGGCGACGGAGTTCTTGAAGTTGAACACGTCGCGCAGGTTGCCATACTGCGTGGCCCATTCACCCACCGCGAAGCCCGACGGATCGAGCTTGTTGGCGCCACGGATGCCCTCCAGGTAGTGCGACGTATTGCGCCCTTCCTGCGGGGTGTAGATGTACATCTCACGCCCGAACCGGCCCATGTCGAAAATGGTGCCGGAACGACCGTTCCGCAGCTGACGGAGGAGGCCGGTGGCCTGCAACTGCAGGGCCTGGGCATCCGCGCTGGCTGACGCGACGGTCGGCGTGTTCGGGTTGGTGATACCGAGCTGGTTGCTGTCGGTAATGGCGCAGGCGGCGAGCGTCAACGACGCAAGCGCGAGGCCGGTGATGCGTGATGCGTTCAAGGCCATCCTCGTAGTAGTCGTCATGGCTTAGAACCCCACGTCGATGCTAAAGAAGTACTGCTTGCTCGACGGGAACGGCGCGAGGTCGATGAAACGCGAGAAGTTCGCGTTGCCGAAGTTGTTGAACTCGGGGTCGTAGCTCCAATACTTGGAGAACATGAACAGGTTACGGCCGCTGGCGTTGAAGCGGAGGCTCTTCGCACCCGGGATCTTCTTGGCCCAGTCATCCGGCGCCTGATAGTTCAACGTGATTTCGCGGATCTTCACGTACGAACCCTTCTGGATGTACGGGCGGATGTCGCCGGCCGCGAACGTCGCGTAGCGCTTCTCGCCGGCGGCGACGTAGTCGCGAGACTGGCCACCTTCGTCAAACAGGTTGTTCGTCATGTCCGACACGTAGCCGCCATTGCGCCAGTCGGCCAGGAACGACAGGGTCAGCCGCTTCCAGCTGAAGTCGTTATTGAACGTCGTGGTGTGGATGGGGTTCGCGTCAGCGAGGATCGTGTCGCGGACCGCGCCGGCGACGCCGAGCGGGGCGTTGCCCCAGATCTTCGTGGAGATGGAATTCGCCGCGATGCGGTTACGACCGTAGGTCGCGCCGAACGAGCTGCCCACGTTAAACGTCGGCACGGGGATGTTGTCCACGCGCTGCACGTTGGCGTTGTAGATCACGCGGCTCGTCCACTCGAACGCGCCACGACGGAGCGGCACGGCGGAGATGACGGCTTCGTTACCCTGCACGGACAGCTGGCCACCGTTGATGATCTGGTTGCCCAGACCCGACGACGGCGGCAGCGGGAACGTGAGGAGCAGGTCGGTGATCTTGCGCTGGTAGCGCGTGAGCTCGAACGCGAGACGCGCGCCGAAGAACGTCATGTCCGTACCGTACTCGGTCTCGTTCATCGTCTCCGGCTTGATGGCCGGGTTGCCGAGGAGGCCGTTGGACACGAGCGAGCTGCCACCGCCGATCAGGCCGCCGTTCGCGTACAGCACGTCGCGGTCGCCGTAACGGGGGCGGTTACCCGACTTACCGAACGCGGCGCGGAGCTTGATCTCATCGATCTGGCTGATGAGCGGCTTCACGAAGCGGTAGGACGCCGAGTACTTCGGGAACTTGTAGTACTGCTCGCGGTCGCCGTTGGCGCTGGAGCGGTCGGCGCGGACGCCGATGTTGAGGGCGAGCTTTTCGTCGAGAGCAAGGATCTGCTCGTTGACGTACATCGACTGGTCACGGAACTCGGTCCGGCCGTTCGTGATCGCGATGTCCGTCGCTCCGAGGGGCACCTTCACCGTCGGCAGCAGGCCACGGCCACGCAGCGAGTACGTGTTGATGGACTGGTTTTCGTACGAGCCACCGACCGAGCTGGTGACCGACGTCAACCACTTGTTGCCGGCCGTGTACGTCCAGACCGCGTTCACGCCCTGATTGAACTGGTAGCTGGAGGCGTTGACCTGGTTGGCCGTGCCGAGGAAGTTGTCGGCCGGCTCGTACTGCAGGTAGTTGGGCGAGTACTGGTAGCCTTCCTGCTGGAAGCGGTCCATACCGGCCAGGAACGACAGCTGCAGGCTGTTGTGCGTCGTGCTGAAGGCCGAGTAGTTGGCACGGACGTTACCGGCCTGACGCCAGACGTTTTCCGTGTTGACGACGTCGTTCAGCACTTCGAACGGGTTGGACGTGCCCGACCCGCCGCCGTTGAACGGCATGCGGACGTAGCGGCCCGAGGCATCCTTCGCGGTCAAATCGATGATCGCGGGCGAGTAGCCGAAGGTGTAGATCGGGCTTGTGCCGGAGTTGTCGTTGCCGCCGATGCCGCGCTGGAAGAAGTTGCGCGTCACATCTACGCCGGCGCTGATGGTCAGCTTGGTGCCGAGCGTCTGGTCGAGATTGATGCGGCCACCGGTACGACGAGCGCCCGTGTTGATCAGGATGCCCGATTCCTGACGATCGTTGATAGAGGCGAAGAAGCGCGTGTTGTTCACGCCGCCCGACGCCGACAGCAACGTTTCAAAGGATGGATCCTTGCGGCCGTACAGCTGCTGCTGCCAGTCATACCACGGGCACTTGCCCGTGCCGCACGCGGTCGCGGCGGCGGCGTCACCGATCGGACCACCCGTCCAATCCGCGGTTTCGGCCACGTTCGCGTACTGACGCGACGACAGGTTCTTCAGCATCGACTGCGATCCCACACGCTGCGTGACGTTCCACGACGCGCGTCCCGACTTACCGCGCTTGGTCGTGATGACGACGACGCCGTTCGTGGCGCGCGAGCCGTAAATGGCCGACGCGGCCGCCGACTTCAGGACTTCGATGTTCTCGATGTCGTTCGGATTCAGGTCGGCCAAACGATTGACGACCTGGTCCTGGCTGGAGCCCGTCGAGCCCGACGCGCGGGTCACCGAGCTGGCGCCCGACGAGATCGACGCATTCGAGATGATGATGCCGTCCACGACGTAGAGCGGATCGCCCTGCGCCAGCACGGACGTGGCGCCGCGGATCTGAATCTGCGCACCACCACCCGGCGCGCCGCTGTTCTCGAACATGCGTGCACCGGCAACCTTACCGGCGAGATTGCTTTCGACCGAGCGGGCCGGCACGCGATTGAGTTCCACCGCGCTGACCGTCGACACCGACGTGGCCGCCACGCGGCGATCGGTCGTCGTGGCCACACCCGTGACCGTCACACCTTCGAGCTGCAGCACGTCGCGCTCGAGGACGAAGTCGGCCGTGCTCTCGCTCGGGCCGACGCGCTTGGTCTCACGCTTGAAGCCAAGCTGGCGGGCGAGCAGGAGCACCTCGCCGGAAGAAACGCGCAGGCGATATTCGCCGCGCTCATTGGTACGAACACCGACCTGCTGGCCGACGACGCTGATCGTGACATCAGCGATCGGCTGACCCGTTACCGCCTGTGTCACCTTACCCGAGATATCGCGGGTCTGCGCGTCCGCGTGGAGCGGAAGCGCGATGACAATGGCGGCAGCGGCGACGAACTGGAAAAGCCTGCCCATGAGGTCTCCGAAGGAGGGATGCGGAGCATTGCGTGGATACACAGCGGACGACAGCCTACAGCCGATTTCGCTGAGGTTCCGCCAGTGGGAGGAACTTATGTCATCAACAGGTGACGGCTAGGTCACGTCACTGAATTTCCCTGCACGCGTGCGAATTTCGCCGTCTTGTCCCGCGACCGCGGGCGCGCTCTTATTGTAGAGCTCGCCGAGTGAACCGCTGCCGGATGGCTACGGTCCGCTCCAGTTCATCGCGCGATTGCAGCACCTTTTGGCGCAGATCCAGTGCCAGCGCCGGGTGCGCGCGCAGCCACGCATCAACGTCGCGCAGCGCCTCGGGGCTGGACTGCCCCCCCAGCACGGCGCCCAACCAGCTCCCCAAAAAGAAGATCCGCCGGTTCTGCTGAATCCACGGCAGGGTGTCCAGCGCCGACGTCAGGAACGGCCGCGTGAACGCTGCCTGCTCCGGATCATTGAACGCGCGCAAGCTCGACGTGACCCACTCCTCGTTCAGCTCCTTATCCGCGAACCACTGCGTAAAGAGCGCCCGCTTCCGCGCGCTGTCCGGACGGGCCGCACTCGCGACGAACGCCAAGCGCTTGCCTTCTGACGTCGAGTCACGCCGGGTCTCCGCCGCCAACCGTGCCTCGGCGCTGGGCGCCGACCGCGCCAGCAGACGCGTCACGATGGACCACCGCGTGGGCGGCCGTAAGGGAAGCCCAACGATGGAATCCCGATCCAGCCAGCCATCCACCCGCGCCAACGAGGCGGGGCTGCGCGCCAGCCCGATCGCGGCGTCCACAAAGTTCTTGCGCGGCCCATACGCCCGCGCCGTGTCCGCGGCGCCAGCCAGCACCAGCGCCTCGGCGCGCGGCAACAACGAATCCCGGGCCGCGTCAGAGGCATAGCGCGTCAGCGCGGTGCTCACACGCGACACCAGCGATCCCACCAGCTGTTCGTCCGCCTCGGCGGGAATCTCGCGCAACGCCATCGCCACAAATCGCTCCGGCGCCAAGCGCGCATCGCGCACCAAATCCCACAGCGCCCCCCACAGCATGGCGCGCAGGAAATCGTCCTTCACGCTCCCCACGTGCCCTTCCAGCCACGCCACGCTATTGGAGTCGGGGAGCACGATGGCGTAGCCGTAATCGCCGTCGTTGGCGAAGACAAAGTCCGGCGCGGGACGACCGCGCGCGGCCATCACCTCTAGGCGGCTGGTGGACATCTCCACCGGCAACCGTTCCATGCGCCCGTCAGCGTACGCCAGCAGCAGCTGCATCTTGAGCGGCCACGCGCCCGCCCCCGAGAGCCCCGGCTGCGCGGGGCGCTGCACCAGCGTGAGGTGGTCGATGCGCCCGTTGCGCGTGCTGAGGCGCTGCTCCACCACGGGCATCCCCGGGCGGAGAATCCAGGCTCGGCCCCACGCGGTGAGGTCGCGCCCCGCGGCCGCACCGATGTCCGACAGCAAGTCGCGCCAGGTGGCGTTGCCATAAGCGTGCGCCTTCAGGAACCGCTGCACGCCTGCCTGAAACGCGGTCTCGCCCACCAGATAATTCAGCTGCCGCAGAATGCCCGGCGCCTTGTTATAGACGATCGGCCCGTAGTTGCTCTTGGCCTGATCAAGGTTGGCCAGCGCCTGCCACACCGGTGTGGTGCCGGCGGTGGCATCCGTGCCGTAGGCCACCGGCTTATTGCGCAGATAGAAGGTCTTCCACGCATTGGACGACGGCTCGAGCGCGGCCTGCATCTTCGCGGCCATGTAGGTCGCGAACCCTTCCTTCAGCCACAGATCGTCGAACCAGCGCATCGTCATGTAGTCGCCAAACCACTGGTGCGCGACTTCGTGATAAATCGTGGCCTGGCGGCCGAGGAGCTGCGTGACCGTGGGCCGCTCGCGATAGATGAAGCTGTCTTCGTTGTAGAAGACGGCGCCCGGGTGCTCCATGCCACCAAACGGAAACGCGGGCGCCAGCAAGAAGTCGAACTTGCCGAATGCGTACGGGATGCCGAACCAGCTCCCGAGCCAGCGGAGCGCCCGCGTGTTCATGACGATGAGCGAATCCGTATCGGCTTCGCGGGCCCGCGAGCCCCGAACCCAGAGCGCAACGTCGGTGGCGGCACCGCCCTCCACCAGCGAGGCGCGCTGCGTTGTGACATGCCACGGGCCCGCCGCGAAGGCCACCAAATACGTGCTGAGCGGCGGCGTGGGGGCGAAGCGGTGTGTCACCGACTGGGCGGTACTATCGCGACGACCCGCCACGCCGTTGGCCAATGCCTGCCAGCCACGCGGGGTCACGAGTGTGAACGTGACCCGCGCCTTGAGGTCCGGCTGGTCGAAGCACGGAAAGAGCAGGTTGGCGTCCGACGGCACGAGCAACGTGTACAGGTAATCGGTGTTGTCGGTCGCGTCGTGCGAGCGGATGATGCTCGCGCCGGCGGCGGCAATCGGGGCGCGAAAGCGCAGGGTGACCCGGTTGGTCCCCGCCGTCAGCAGCGCCCCGTCGATCGCGACGTGCGCGCCATTCCAGACCGCGCGTGTCACCGGGACGGCGCGTCCGTTCACTCGCAGGGAATCGATACCAAGACCGCGGAAGTCCAGGATGGCGTCGCCCACGGCCACCCGCGTGAAGGCCACCTCCACCACACCGCGGGCGGTATCCCGTTGCGTCACGTCCAGCGACAACGCGTAGCGGACGTCGGTGACCCGTGCGCGGCGTACGGTCGCGAGCGCGCGCGAGACGCCGGCGCCCATCATCGCACCGGGCGCGCCGCTCGCCGCGACGGCATCGCGTGTTGGCGTCCCTTGTGCACAAAGCGCCCCTTTCGGGGCGCTCAGGACGGCAACGGACATGACGACGGCCGTGAAGAGCCGCCGGACCCGCGTGACGCGCGCCCTCATGCCACGGCGGCGAGGACGTCGCGCACGGTGCCCGTGATCTCGTGCAGCTGCTCCGCGCTCACAATGAGCGGCGGCGCGATCGCGATCGTGTCGCCCGTTTGGCGGACGAGGACGCCGCGACGGAAGCACTCCATAAAGACCTCACCGGCACGCGCGCCCGGTGCGCCAGCGCGCGGCGCCAGTTCGATGGCACCGACCATGCCCATGTTGCGGACATCGATCACATGGGGGGAATCATCGAGCGTATGCACGGCCTGTTCCAGCGTCGGCGCCATCATGGCGGCTCGCTCGAAGAGTCCTTCGTGCTCGTAGATGGCGAGTGTCGCCAGACCGGCGGCCGCGGCGAGCGGATGCCCCGAATACGTGTAGCCGTGGAAAAACTCGATGCCGGGCGCCGCATGCGACACCACCGAATCGTGAATCCGCCGCGCCGCGCACACCGCGCCCATGGGCACGGCGCCGTTGGTGATGCCCTTGGCGAGCGTCATCAGGTCGGGGACCACCCCAAACGTGGTCGCGCCAAAGGCGCTGCCGGTCCGCCCGAATCCGGTGATGACTTCGTCGAAAATCAGCAGAATGCCGTGCGCATCGCAGAGCGCGCGCAGTCGGTCGAGATAGCCCACGGGCGGAATCAGCACACCCGTCGATCCGGCCACCGGTTCAACGATGACCGCGGCGATCCGGCTCCCGCCATGCTGCGCGATAATGCGCTCGAGATCGTCCGCGTACTCTGCGCCGTGCGTCGGCTGCCCGTGTGAGAACGCGTTGCGGGTCAGGTCGTGCGTGTGCACCAGATGATCGAGATGCGGCAGCAGCTGCGCTTCGAACGCCTGACGGTTGGGCGCGATCCCGCCGACGGAAATGCCGCCGAAGCCCACCCCGTGGTACCCGCGCTGGCGCCCGACGAA
The DNA here is from genome assembly GCA_943330235.2 of Candidatus Kuenenia stuttgartensis. Lineage (GTDB taxonomy): Bacteria > Gemmatimonadota > Gemmatimonadetes > Gemmatimonadales > Gemmatimonadaceae > Gemmatimonas > Gemmatimonas stuttgartiensis_A. The sequence continues at coordinate 7,798 of CALQGY020000026.1, read as the reverse complement.
CAACACGCGCTCAGGCTCGCCCTGTGCACGGTGGTAGGCCAGCGCCATCTTCAACGCGGTGTCGACGGCCTCGCTGCCCGAGTTGGTGAAGAAGATGCGATCCATCCCCTCTGGGAGGATGGTGGCGAGCTTCTCCGCCAAGGCGAAGGGCAGGGGGTGCCCCATGTTGAAGCCAGGCGCGTAGTCGAGAATGCCGGCGGCTTCGCGGATGGCCGCCACGATCTCGGCCCGGCCGTGGCCGGCGTTCACGCACCACAGTCCCGACACACCATCCAGAATCTGCCGACCGTCGGCATCTTGGTAGTGCATGCCTTCAGCGCTGACCAACAGCCGCGGGGCCGATTTAAAGGCCCGGTTGTTGGTGAACGGCATCCAGAGGGCGTCGAGAGACGGAAGCGTCGAGGTAGTCGTCGTAGGAGTCATAGAGCGAAGTTGGCACCGGATTCGCCGTCCGTCCAGTAAAAAAATTCCCATCCGGGAATATTTCTTGTATTCATCTCGTCTCCCCTTTCGTGATGACTGTCACTGCTCCCGAATCCGCCGTCGAGCGACAAGCGCGCTACGAAACGCTGGTTCTCCCGCATCTCGACCGACTGCTGGGCTTTGCGGCGCGCCGCACAGCCGCACTCGGCGATGCCGAGGACGCGATTCAGGACATGTGCATGCGGGCTTGGTTGGCCTTCGATGACCTACAGGACGCCGCGAGCGTGCGCGCGTGGCTGTTCCGCATCCTGCGCACCGTCCTGAGCGACAATCTGGACCGCAGCGGGCGCCGCAGCCGTCTGGTGCCCATGACCCGTTTGGAAGATGTGCACGAGGAACTGGTGGCAGACGAAGGCGATTCCGTCTTCGCCGAGGTGGTCGCGCGCATTGACGCCGAGATGCTCCGTTTTGCACTGGATGCCATCCCGGACGATTTCTCGGCATCGGTGGAATTACACGACATCGATGGGTTCAAATATCAGGAAATCGCCGACATCCTCTCCGTGCCCATCGGGACGGTTATGAGCCGGATCTCGCGCGGGCGTCGACTGTTGGCGGGCGTCATCATGGAAAATCGCAGCAAGTGGGCGTTGGGTTCGAACGATCAGGAAACGCAGTCCTCGGCACGTGGTGTTCGTGCCATTGGATCGACTCGCAGGAGACCGTCATGACCGATCAACTTCGCTCGCTGCTCCCCGTCGGGCAGCACGAGGACGAGGCCGCACGCGAAGCGCGCCATCAAATGCTCGCCACCCTGTTGGGGGCGTATGCCGATGGTGAGCTGCCACTGGAGACGGCCTCGCAGATTGACGCCCACCTGCTCGGCTGCGGGCGGTGCCGCAGCGAATTGCACGTGCAAACGGCCGTTCGCGAACGGATGTCGCGCACCACGGTGCCGACTGCCACGCCCAGTCTGCAGAACCGCATCCGACTTGGACTTGCCGCTACGCCGGTGCCGGTTCGGGCGGCGGCTGCGCCGACGGCGGTCCCCCGCTCGGGGCGCCAGCGGGTGATGGTCGCCCTCGCCGCCCTCGCGGCGGTTGCCGCCTCCGCGCTGCTCATTGTGCGCGAGCGCGCGCCGCAGCTCGATCCGCCGCCATTGGTAGTCAATAGTGGTGTGCCGGCCATTCAGAGTACGCTGATCGAGTACCGTCAAGTGGCGCAGGGGGATCTGCCCGGGCGTGCGCGTGATCTCGAGGCGGTCCGCCGCGCGGTGCCGTTTCCGGTGACTCCCCTCGTCAACCCCGATGCGCACCTGCTGGCGGCATGGACCACGATGCTGCACGGCGAGCCGGCCGCAGTGCTCGCGTATCGGTGGCGGGACCACGTGGTCCTGCACTTCATCGTCGCCGAAGGCGCCCTCTTCCGCGCCCACGACGTGCGGACGGCGTTCGCCCAGCGGAGGGCCGTCGTCTCGCAAGACGGTGAGCAGGGTGTCATCGCGTGGCCGGACGCCAACGCCGGATCCACGCTGGTGGGCGACCTCCCGTGGCTCGATCTCGTCCCGCTGAGTCGCGCGCACACCAAGTAGCAAGGCGGTCGCGGCTGGATTGCGGCGACGGGCGCGATTCGACTGATTTCAGGGGTGAACTTTCCCAGACCTTTCCGGTTTGACGCGCCGGCCCGCCCGACGGCGAGCGTCCTTGTTCAGTGGGCCGTCGTCGGCCTGTTCGGTGCGCTGGCGACCGCCGGCGCACTGCATGCGCAAACGACGCCCGTACCCCCGGATACGACGCGGCGCGATCGCCCCATGTCCGCCGCCGATTCCGTGGTAGAACGATTGGCACGGGCCGAGGCCGCGATTGCGCTGCTGCGCGAGCAACTGGCCACCGAGTCGTCCTCGCAGGTACGCCTCCGCTCGCGTCTGCGCTTGGACCTGCACGCGCGATTGCTGACGACGGCCTTCCTGACCACGGCCGAGACGAACAACGACGAGGTGCCCGTCTTCGCGCGGGCCGCGGCGGCCAGTGGAAGCGACGAGTACGGATCGGCCGGGGGACGGACGATGGGGATGTCCATCCGTCAGACCACCATGGGCGCATCGGTGAGCGCGGACAGCGTCTTGGGCGGCAGCTTCACGGCCGACGTCGAGTTCGACTTTTTCGGCGGTGCGACCGCCGATGGGCCGCCGCTCTTCCCGCCGCCGCGGCTGCGCACCGCCCGAGGGTTTCTGCGCTGGGCGCGCACCGAGGTAATGGTCGGCACCGATACGCCCCTCATCTCTGATCTCGATCCGATCAGCGTAGCGGCCATCGGGATTCCTGACTTTGCCACCGCCGGCAATCTCTGGAATTGGCTCCCTCAAGTACGTGTCACGCGGGAGCTCGGCGCGCTCAGCGTCGGCACGAGCAGGGTGCACTGGGGCGTGCAGGCCGCCGCGATGACTCCTTATACGGGCGATCGCCATCTCAAGGAGCCGGCGGGTGTGGATGCGGGGTTCCGTGCGGGGCGTCCAAGCGTCGAGGGACGCTTGCGCGCGCAGTGGGGGCTCGAGCATGAGGCCACGACCTCGCAACTCATCGGCGATCAGGGCGGCGAAATCGGCGTGGGGGGGCACCGCGGCTGGATGCGCGTGAATGGCGACACGCTCACGAGCAACTGGGCCTTCAGTACCGATGCGCGCATTGGCCTCGGGCATGGCCTCGAGCTCCGCGGTGAAGGCTATCGCGGACGCCTGCTCCGTGGCCTGGGTGGCGGCGCCATCGGACAGAACTTCGCCCCGGCGGCCGAGGTCGGTGACCTCGGCGAGCCGCTGACGGACATCGCGGGCTGGATCCAACTCAACCTGCAGTGGCGGCCGAGCGTCATCGCCGGCGCCGGATGCGGCACCGACCGCGTCGAGAACGGGCGGCCGGCTCGTCAGCGCAACACCGCGTGCGCGACGCACGTGTCGTGGCGGCCGTCCTCACCGTTGCTGTTCGATATCGAGTATCGCGCCATGACGACGCGCGGTCCCGGCGGGCAGCTGCGGGCCGGACATCTCAACCTCTCGTTCGGGATCGAGCTGTGACGCAGGGACTCGCGGGCCTCCTGATGCTTCGCCCCCGGCTCGGCCCTGCGGTTCCGCCTCGGCGTCGTCGTCTGCCGTGTATCGCCAGGTCGCGCGACGTGGTGGCCGCCGCGGCGCTGCTGTGGGGCGCGCTCGGGATCGTTGCCGCGCCGCTGCGCGCGCAGGGGACGGTGGCCGGAACGGTACGCATTCTCGAGCGCGGCGCGAAGGCCAGTAAGGATCTCACAAACGCCATCGTGTATCTCGAAGGGGACGGCGGGACGCTGCGCGCCGGATCGGCGTTGGACAACGCCAACGTGGATATGAAGGGCCGCGAGTTCGTGCCGCATGTCCAGATCGTGCGGGCGGGCGGCAGCGTCGGCTATCCCAACAAGGATCCCTTCAGTCACAACGTGTTCTCGAACAGCGCGCTCGGGGCGTTCGATCTCGGACTGTATCGTACCGGCGCGTCGCGCGCGACCGTCTTTCCAAAGGCGGGCGTCTACGAGGTGTACTGCAACATCCACGCACGCATGGTGAACTTCGTGATCGCCGTGAACACGCCATGGGTCACGCGGGTCAACGCCGACGGCACGTTCCAAATCAAGGGAGTGCCGGCGGGCACGTACCGAATGCACGTGTGGCACGAGCGTGCCTCCGAGTCCGTCCAGACCGTGACGATCGGCGGCGTGGGGGTTGGCGGCATGGCCATTGCGCTCGACGCGCGGACGTTCACCGCTGCGCCGCACCCGGACAAATTCGGCAAGGCATACGCCGCGACCCGCGCCGATCGCTACTGAGTGGACAGTGACGCTCCGCCGACGGTGAGCGCACCGACGGACGCCGCCCCGCGCATCGAGCGGCGACGATACGCGCGCGCGCCACAGGGCAGCGAGCCACCCGACGGCGCTCGGGCGCTCTCCAGCATCACGTGGCGCGTGTTCGGCGGCAACGCGATTATCGTTGGTATCGTCGTGCTCGTCGCACTGGTCATGGCGTCGTCCACGGCGCGTCGCTCAGCCGATGCCACCGCGCGACGTAGTCTCGAACAGGCCGCCGATCTAGTGGCCCAGCTGCTGTCGGGGCGGGAGCGCAGCCTCGCCGGCGGGGCCCGCGTGTTCGTGCAGGGACCGTACTTTCGCACGCTCGTCGCCGAGCGGCGGCGCGATGACATCCTCGATCAGACATTCGAGGCGGTCGAGCAACTGGGCGCGCAGTGGGTCTTCATCACGGACGGCAGCGGTCTTCTGCTCGCCAAAAGTGACGAGCCCTCGGCGACGGGCGATGCGCTCGGCCGCGTGCCCTTGGTCTCAGGGGCGCTGCAAGGGCAGAGCTCTGGAGGCTTCGGCGTCTCCGGCGACACGCTCCTCTTCCAGGCCATCGGCGTACCCATCGCCCTGCCGGGCGCGACCCCGTTCGGCGTGCTCGTCGCGACGCGCGTCGTGGACTCCAGCCTGGTGGCGGATATTCGATCGGCGACCGCCAGTGAAGTGATCTTCTTCGTGCGGGATCGCGATGGAGAGGCCCATCTCGTCTCGTCAACGCTGCCGGTGACCGCCGAACTGCGAGCGGCGGTGACGCAACTGGCGCCGTCGGTTGTCGCCGCGCGACCTGGTGCCGAGCCCAATCGCGCCGCACGAAGCGACGTGACGCTCGGCAAGATCAGCTGGATTGTCCAATCGGCATCCGTTGCGACGGCCGGTGGTGAATTGGTCGGGGGCTATCTCGTGCTGCGGCAACGCGACGACGCCCTGGCCACGCTCACCGGTGTGCGCCAATCGCTCATCATCGCCGGTGCGCTTGGCTTTGTCCTGGCGCTGTTGGCCGCGTGGTTTGCCGCGCGCGGCGTGACGCGCCCGGTCCGCGCGCTCGCGCTGGCGATGCGTCGAGCCGCCGATGGCAACTATGCGGCGCCGCTCTCCTCGACCGTATCGGAGTCTGATAGCGCGAGCGAAATCGGATCACTCGCGCGGGCATTCGATGCGTTGCTCGTGGACTTGCGCGATAAAGATTCCTTGAGCGCCACCACGGCCGCGGCGGTCGCGGTGGACGAGTCGCGGCGCGATGAGAGTGAGGCCGCGGAGGCGCGTAGTCCGAAGCGTCGGTCCGACCGCGTGCTGTCATTCGGCGGTGCGGCCTCGCGCTCGGCGCCGAGTACGATGGTGCAGCGCGGACACGTGCTCGCCGAGCGTTATCGAATCGAGTCGATGATCGGTAGCGGTGGTATGGGCATCGTGTATCGCGCGCGCGATCTGGTCTTGAGTGAGTCCATCGCCGTCAAATTACTGAGACCGGAGATCGTCGCGGCGGACGTGATTGCGCGCGAGCAGCTGCGCGAAGAATTGCGCATGGCGCGACGCGTCACGCATCGCAACGTGGTGCGCACGCACGATATCGGTGAGAGCGATGGTGTGCCATTTCTCACGATGGAGTACGTCGAAGGGGCAGCGCTCGCGACGGTCATTCGGGTGCGCGGGGCATTGCCGGTGGCCGCGGTGCTCTCGCTCTCGCGTCAGCTCATGCGCGCGCTCGCGGCCGCGCACGAGCAGGACATTGTGCACGGCGATATCAAGCCGCAGAACCTGCTGATCGGACCGAACGGAGTACTCAAGGTGACGGACTTCGGCGTCGCACGCGTGGTGCGCAGCGCGCAGCGTACGCCAAGCGTGCTCGAGCCCTTCAGCGCGCAGGTGTCCGGGCGGGTCGGCGGCGCAATCATTGGGACGCCGGAGTATCTCGCACCGGAAGTGCTGATCGGCGGTGCGGCGACGATGGTCGCCGATCTGTACGCCGCCGGTATCGTGATGCACGAATGTCTGATTGGCTCGACGCCGTACCATGCCGACACTCCGATGGCGTTCCTCGCCAACAAGCTCGCGGACTCGCCGGAGCGTCCGCCGCGGCCGACGGCTGAGGCCGACGCGGGCGCGCGCGCGGCACGCGGTGTGCCACACCATGTGGATGCGCTGATTGCGCAACTCACGCATCCCGACCCGGCACGACGTCCTGCGTCGCCGATGGACGTGCTCGAACGGCTCGCTCGTCTCGGCTGAGCTCGGTAGGTCTCGAAGAACATTGGGATGAAGTTCGCGAGTGCGGGAATAATCGGGACACATGTGTCGTCTACTCGGTTGTCCCCAACCGCCGAGGATTCCGCTGTCCTGTCTTACTGCCGTGCTGTGTGCCGTGACGTGGTGGTCCAGTCTACCAGCCATCACATCGATGTCCGACACGCTGCCGATGGTCGTCCCCGCGGAAGCCCTCGTGGCCGCGAAGAGCGTGACGGATGTGTCGTCTTTGCGCGCGACGACGGATTCGTCGCACGCGAGCCTGACCAGCCGTTCGGACGATGTCGCCGGCGTCGAATTTCACCGCGCGCAGGCGCTCCCCGTCGCACTGCGCGCGGTGATCAACGGCGAGCCAGCCGATAGCGTCCGTCGTCGGGCGGCCGTGGCGCTGTCCGATTGGTATCTGCGGCGGCTCACCGTCCACCGCTACGGCAGCTACCTCATGCTGCCCTTGTTCGCGAGCGAATACCTCCTCGGCCAGCGGTTGCTGGCGCAGAAGGATGGCCTCTACGACGGCACGCGCCGCGTGCCCATCGACAAAAGTCTGCGTCAGACGCATCGCGTCGTCGCGTCCAGTGTCGGCGCGCTCTTTGCGATCAACTCCACGACCGGACTGTGGAATCTCTGGGACGCGCGTGCTGACGGATCGACGAGTCGTCGGCGCACGCTGCATGTGCTGTCCATGCTGGCCGCTGATGCGGGGTTCGCCGCCACGGGCTTCATGGTGAATCGTGCCGTCAACCAACGGCCGTCCGACGCGCGCGCGCACCGCAATGTCGCGCTGGCCTCGATGGGGCTCGCCACCGCCGGCGTCACGCTGATGTGGTTCTGATGTGGTTCTGATGTGGTTCTGATGTGGTTCTGATGTAGCCGTCCGATGGACGTCGCCGGCCCAACCCGGCGGTGCGAAGGCCGTTTCTCCCCCCCCCACGTAAACCCGAGGTTGAACGATGCGATCGAACACGCGCTTGGCTACGACGATGATGCTGTTGATGACCGCTGCTTGCAGCAGCGGGAGTGATTCTGTCGGTACCACCCCCACGCCGACCGCCGCGACGATTGCGGTCACCACCTCCACCACCGGCACGATGGTGTCGATCACCGAAACGCGGACCGCGACGGCGGTCGTCCGCGATGCGGCCGGTGCGGCGATTGCGACGGCCCCCGTGACGTGGACGTCGAACAACGCCGCCGTCGCGACGGTGAGTGGGTCGGGAAGCAGCGCCACCATTACGGCCATCGGGAATGGCGCCGCGGT
>CALQGY020000025.1 GCA_943330235.2 Candidatus Kuenenia stuttgartensis | reverse complement strand
TGCTGCACGCGCGGGTGCCGTCGATGAGAGCAGCAGCATCGTCAGCGTGGCGGCCGTGGCACGCGCGCTCGTGCTGCGTAACGCGCCGCGTAACGCGCCGCGTAACGCGCCGCGTAACGCGCCGCGTAACGTGCCGCGTAGCGCGCCGCGAAACGTGCAGGGCATCGCGCGATCTGCCCTGACGGCGGAGCGAGGCACTGACGACGACGTCGCTGCAGCGCTCGCATGAAGAACGGGAGACATCATGGCTCTTTCCGAAGATGAAACTGCCGATGCGTGCGTGAGACTTTCTGCGAGGTGCGGTCGGTGACCACGAGATCGATGCGATAGCGACCAGCGGGCGCGCTGCCCAGGCCGAGCGTGATCAGCTCCGGAACGCGGTCTCGTCCACCGAGTGCCTCATTGCGTTCGAATCGCACACCGAGCTGCTCATTACCCTCCGCGCTAATACCGACCGCGTCGGAAATCTCGCCAAGGAATCGGAGCACCCCCGACGACGTGCGCTCGATCTGCTCGAGCGTGACCGTGATGCGGACTTCGTACTTGACGCGCCCCGCGGCATCCGCGGCCATGCCATAGTTCTCCCAATAGAGGGAGAACGTATCACGCTGCACGATGTCCGTCGTGCCCCGCGGGATCAGGCCGATGGTGTTCCACGTGCCAACGACGGTGCCCGGCGACGGTAGTCGCGCGGCGAGCAACATGTCGCTGATGGCCAGCGTCGTACTGTCGAGCGACAGCATGCTAAGGTCAGCCTGAGCTCGCCCCATGGCCCCCTGTACGCCGGCGTCACGCGCCTCCAGGCGCACGCGGATGTCTGAGCCGGCCGGCAGGGTATCCACCCAAAGGCGTGACGTTCGGCGCGCCGTCGGTAATGACACGGCCATGGTATCGAGATGAGCGACACGCAGCATGGCCGCTGGGCCCAGGCGCAGCGAGGTCTCGAGCGCGCCGCGATCGATCTCCGCCGCCTTATACATGCGGTCCGTGGGAATGCTGGCGGCAATCAGTAATTGCGACGTGCGCGCCGAGGCGCCGCGAAAGCGCGCGATCTGAACGGGAATAGAGTCCACCGCGAGCGCGAACGGCAGATTGTCGAGTAAAAAGGGCGCTTCCTGCCGCTGCTCTTCCGCATAGCCCCGATGATTACCGGCGAAGAACGCGACGTTCATGGCCGGCGGTCCGGTGAAGACGAACTCCACTTCGCTGCGCGGATAGTACCAGACCGTAATCACACGACCGACCGCATCATTCGCATCGGCATCCGACGTGGGCGGAAACGTCGCGACTACCGGCGGCTCGCCGTATCGCGCGATGATCGAGCCCCGATCGGTGCGCCAGCCGACTTGCCGCGTATCCGCGTCGGTGAACCGCAAGTCGGTATACGCCATGCGCGCCAGGAACTCCAACCGCGCTTCGTTCTGTGGCGTGGAGAGCATGGGGTCGGCGGCCTCCCAGAACGCACTGTCCGTGCGGGCGCGATCGGCTTCGTTCAGTCCATCGATACGCACCGAGTCGCCCTTGCGGGAGATGCGGCCAAGATGTGTGAGCTCACGCCGATCATCTGCGGAGAAACGCGCGAGCGCCCGCGTAAAGAGCGTGTCGGCCTGCGCAAGCGCGCCCAGTCGGTAGGCTGCGAGGCCGCTCGCCATCAGGATGCGGGCGGCGGCTGTGTCCGCGGCGGGCACGGTGGCCTGCGCATCAACAGTCGGCGCAGCGGCCGCGGACACGGATGTCCGCGCGATGAGCGGGAGCGCGAGCTGTCGCATCTCGTCGTAGCGATGCTCGTCGTAGAGAAGCCCCATCAGCGCGAGGATACTCGGCGCGTGCGTGGGCACGGCGGCGAGGGCGCGCCGGAAGTACTCCTCGGCTTCCTTGCGATCGAGTTGGCCGGAGTTCTCGATGGGCTGCGACAGGTTCTGGAGGAACTCGCGCGTGTAGTGCAAGCGCGCGCGCGCGGCGATGGGATCGAAGATGACGTTGGTGGTGGTGTAGAGCCACCGATCACGTCCCGAGAGATATCGTCGCGCCTTGATGCTGCCGAGTTCGTAGGCGACGTCGGCAAGTTGTGCGGGGTCGCCGTTGGCCAGCGCAATGCCGAGCGCGCGACGAAACAGCCGTTCGGCCTCGACGCGCAGCAGGGGGGTTTTGAGTCGGATGCGCCCCAGCTCAATGAGATAGCGCGGGTTGCGGGGATCGAGGTCGTTGGCGCGATCGAGCAGATGTCGCGCCAAGAGCCGTCGCGGCGTGTCCACGAGGGAGATCGCGGTGGTGCGCGAGAGCACGAGGCCGCGCCAGTAGAGCGCATTCACATCACGGGGCGATTGATCCGTCGCGCGCTCCAGCAGCTCGAGGGCGGCCGCGGTATCACCGGCGGTCGCCTTGGCGAGGGCGACCCGCACGAGCGAGTCGGTGGGCGGCATCACGCGTTGATCGCGTGCGCGACTGCCCTGCGCGGTGAGCGTGGACGCGCTGGTCGCGGAGAGCCAGATCCACGCACCGATGGCCATCGCACACACCCGAGAAGGAATCATGATGAAATCTGGATGAACACTCGGCCGCATGGAACCGTACGGCCGACGGCACGTAGAAGGCGCATGACCACTCCATCATCAAGAACAGGGGTTTCCATGTCACAGCTCCGTCATCGTGCCTCACCAAGTGGTGACCTTCCACGCTTCTCGGGTCGCGGGTTCGCGAGCGGTCGTGCCGGCGGCGTTGGCGCCGTTGGCGCCGTTGGCGGGGCCAACGTACGGCGGGCGTTGCTGGTGGCGCTCATGGCGACCGTATCTGCCCGCGGTGCGGCGGCGCAGGCGTTCAACTATCCCTCATTGCAGCTGCCGTCGGTCTCGACGCGGGACTACACGGCCGCACTGTCGGGGGGGCCGGGAACGACCGCCCTGTTTCAGTGGCGTGAGGGCTGGACCGCCACGCGACACGTGGAGGTGGATGCTGGGGTCATCGATCGGAAGGGAAGCCAGCGCCTGATGGTATTCGCGGGGGGATCGGTGGGGCAGGATGTGGCGCGGGCGACGAAGGATCAGCCGCTGGACCTATTGCTCACCGTGGGCGGGGGCGTGGCGGTGGGGAGCGGTGAGACGCTGGTGCGGATCCCGGTGGGGCTGAGTGTCGGGCACCGGTTTGCCCTGGACCAGGGGATGACCGTCACGCCGTACGTCCACCCGCGCGTCTCGTTGGACGCCTGCGGCAGCTGCGGGGTTGCGGAGCGCCGCCGCAGCGAGGTCAGCTTGAATTTCGATCTGGGGGTGAGCCTCCAGGTGAGCCCGCAGTTCGCGATCCGAGCGGCGGGGGCGTTCAGCGGCTCCGACCTGCTGGGAACGGAAGACTCGTTTGCGGTGGGGTTTGCGTGGACGCCCGCGGCGATGGCCAAGCAGCAGTAACGCACGGCGCGGCGGCGTCTCGGCGCCTTGGGGACGCCGTATGGCCGCCCAGTCGAACTCATCTATAGTGACGCGAATGCAATCCCGTTGTTGTGATAACAGCCGATCGAAACCGCGCAGGCTCGGGCTATTGCCCGGGGCTGTCGGTTCACAAAACGGTGCCTGACGTGCAGAATGGCTCTTGCGGCCGAGCCAATCGGCTCGTACCATAGCCGGGCTAGGCAGGTAACGAATTGCACGCGGCAGCGGCACGGCGACCACGGTTCGCTATGCCGCGCGCGTGTTTGGCATCCCTCCGCAGTTCGGAGCGACGTTTGCGGGCAGGGTACCGAGGGTCAGCGCTACCATTAGCGCGACCGATGGTACCCGCGGTCCGACAAAAGGGTTCGTTCCTTTTCCATATACTCGACAGTGTAGTTCCTTCCTTCGGGCAGGTCCCGACGTGGGCGCTGGTGCCCATGAGCCGGTGCTGGGCAATACCCCTTTTTCTTTACCAAGGGAGAGAGATGTTCATGACTTTTTCGCAGCGTGCTCGAGCCGTCGCCGGGGTGATCCTCGGAGTCGCGCTCACCGCCACGGCGGCCAGAGCGCAAACCCAGAACGCGGTGATCACCGGTAAGGTGCTCAGCGAGTTCGGGCAGCCCCTCGAATTTGCCAATGTGTACCTCAACGAACTGACGCTGTCGGTTCCGACGAATGCACAGGGTGCTTACAGCCTCACGATCCCCGCGGCTCGTGTGCTTGGTCAGGCCGTCAACCTCCGCGTGCGCGCGGTGGGTTACGTGCCGGGCGTGATTGCCATCCGGATTACGGCTGGCGCCCAGTCGCATGACTTTTCGCTCAAGAAGGACATCAACCGCCTGAGCGAAGTCGTTGTGACCGGTTCCATTGAAGGCACTGAGCGCGCGAAGGTGCCGTTCTCGGTGGGTCGTTTGACGGCGGAAGACATTCCGGTGCCGGCGCTCAACCCGGTGACGGCGCTGCAGGGCAAGGTGGCCGGTATGCGTGTCGCGTCCACCAGCGGTCAGCCCGGCAGCTCGCCGGAAATCCTGCTGCGTGGCCCGACGTCCATCAACGCGAGCGGCCGTACCACGGGTCCGCTGTTGATTGTTGACGGGACGATCCTGCGCAACCAGAGCTTGAACGAAATCGGCGGCCTCGACATCGAGTCGGTCGAAGTCGTGAAGGGTGCCGCCGGCGCCTCGCTGTACGGCGCGGCTGCGGCCAACGGCGTGATCGTGATCAAGACCAAGCGTGGCGCGTCGCGCGATGGCGTGAAGTTCAACGCTCGTTCCGAATACGGCATCTCCGACCTGAACAGCCTCGATTACGGCGCTCCGGTCAATCACACGCTGCAGCTGGACGAGACGGGCAAGAAGTTCTGCGTGGCCGGTGCCGGCAACGTGGCGCCCTGCTCGCGCACGCTCAACTGGATGGAAGAAATTCTCCGCATCAACAACGTGAACGCGGACACCATCCGGACGCCGCAGAACACGCAGTGGAATGTGCAGGGGTCGGGCGGTGAGCTGGTGAACGTGTTCCAGTCCAACGTGTGGCCGGGCCAGCGCTACAACTCATTCGCGCAGGTCGCGCAGCAGAACCCCGTCACGCTCAACTCGCTGGACGCGAGCGGTCGTTTCGGCACGGTGCGCTATTTCGTGAGCGGTGCCTACACCAGCGACGCCGGCGCCATCCGCGGTCTCGGTGGTCAGCAGCAGCGCCGTGCGCGTGTGAACCTGGATTACGACGTGCGGCCGAATTTCAACGTCGCCATCAGCACGTTGTACGATAAGGCCTACACGGATAACCGCTCGGGCGGCTCGTCCAACGGCTCCATTTTCGGCCAGCTCCTGCGCGGCGCGCCGGCTGGTACCGACTATCTGGCACGCGACACCCTCGGCCGTCCGATTGTGCGTGGCGGCGGCGCGGGTCTCCGCGGCACGGGCAACGGTGGCGGCACGTTCCTGTACGATGCGGAAAACCTGAACGCGTACCAGACCTCCACGCGCTACCTGGCCAGCATGACGGCCACGTACACGCCGGCGGAATGGGCCAGCTTCGACGCGCTCTACAGCTACGACTATCGCTCGCGGTTGAACAATTCGTACGTGACGAAGGGATACCGGACGTTCTCCTATTCGGCGTCCACGAACTTCGGCAACCAGAGCATGAGCAATAACAATCGTGAGTCGATGAACGCGCAGGTGTCGGGCACGTTGCGCAAGCAGATCACGAGCGATCTGAATGGCAAGCTCAATGTCCGCGGCCTGATCGATCGCGACTACTCGATTTCGAACAACAGCGGCGGCGATACGTACGTCGTGAAGGACGTGTACACGCTGAGCAACCTGACGTCGAACTTCAGCACCGGTTCGAGCAGCTTCCTCATCAAGAACATGGGCGTTATCGGTGGCGCGAACCTGGATTACAAGGGTCGCTACATCCTGGACGGGACGTACCGCTACGACGGCAGCTCGCTGTTCGGCGCCGGTAACCGCTGGGCGCCGTTCGGTCGCGTGTCTGCGGTGTGGCGCGTGTCCGAAGAGGGCTTCTACCACTTCTCGCCGATCTCGGACTTCCGTCTTCGCGCGTCGCGTGGTTCGGCCGGTAACACGCCGAGCTTCACGGCGCAGTACGAGACGTACAGCTGCTCGGCCAGCGGTTGCTCGCTGGGTCAGGCCGGTAACTCCAAGCTCAAGCCGGAAACCACCACCGAAACCGAGTTGGGTGCGGACTTCACGCTCCTCAACCGCCTCGGCGTCGAACTGACGTACGCTGCGTCTGACACGCGCAACCAGATCCTGAACGTGCCGACTCCGGCCGCGCTCGGTTTCTCCAGCAAGTGGCAGAACGCCGGCACGCTGTCCAACAAGACGTGGGAACTGGCGCTGAACCTGCCGGTCATCACGAAGAAGGACTTCCAGTGGAGCATGCGCGGCACGTGGGACCGGAACCGGGCCTACATCACCGAGCTGTTCATGCCGGAATACTTCACGTCGGGCGGCACGGGTCAGGGCACGGGCTCGCTCTTCCTGATCACGGCGCGCACGGATAAGCAGGACGGCGTCCCGGTCAACCGTTACGGCAACATCTGGGGCCGCAAGTTCTACAAGAGCTGCGGCGACCTCCCGTCGACGGTGCAGGCACAGTGCGGCGCCGGCAAGGCGTACCAGGTGGACGACAAGGGCTGGTTGGTGTGGGTCGGCGAAGGCAACAGCCCGCGCGACGGCATCACCAAGAACCTGTGGCAGACCAAGCTCTCGGCGGCCAACTCGCCGTGGAACTATCCGTTGCAGTTCGGTCACCCGATCATCGATCGCCCCCTCAAGGGCGAGAAGGGTGAAGGCGTGGGCGTCAATCACATCATCGGTAACGCGCTCCCGAACTTCCGCTTCGGTTTCAACAACACCATCACGTACAAGAAGCTCTCCCTGTATGCGCTGTTGGACGGCACCATCGGCCACAAGATCCAGAATCAGGGCGAAGGCTGGGGCCTGCTGGATTACTCGTCGGGGTACTTCGACCAGGGCAACCAGACGGTCGAGACGGCGAAGCCGGTTGGTTACAGCTGGCGCGTGGGCGGTTCCGAAGGTGTTGGCTCGGGCGGTTTCTACGACCTGCTCGGCCCGAACAACTACAACACGGAAGGCGGCTCGTACGCGAAGTTCCGTGAAGTCAGCATGACGTACCAGGTTGGTAAGCTGCGCGGCATGGGGGATTGGACGATTTCGGCCATCGGCCGTAACCTGTTCACCTTCACGAAGTACAGTGGCTACGACCCAGAAGTCGGTGTGAGCGGTGGTCAGGCGGGCTCTGGTCTTATCAACCAGGTTGACGCTTTCGGCTTCCCGACGCTCCGCACTTACACCGTTTCCATCTCCACGCGCTTCTAGGACATGGCCGACATGACACGACACATCCTCCGTGGGGCCGCCGTCATGGCGGCCCTCATCGGGGCCGTTGCTTGCAACGACACCGATTTGCAGGTCACCAACCCCAACTCCGGTGAATCGGCGCGTGTGCTTGGCACGCCGAATGACGCCGAGGCGTTGCTGGGTACGTATTACAAGCGGTGGAGCTCCGGCATCTACGGCAGCACCACCGACTTGCAGGGCATGACGAGCGTGCAGTCGCTGATGAACTCGTCCAGCCTCGCGAACAGCTGCATGAACGCGCGCACGCCGTTCACCGGCGCCGCCAACGGCAACGCGCCGGGTAACGTGTGCTTGGGTGAGCAGTACCGCCTGTACTCGTTCAACGGCGAAGTGAACCGCGTCGCCACGACGTTCCTGACGTCGGTGAAGGGCGGACTGTCGCTGGGCAGCGCGGCGCGCGAAAACCGCGATAAGGCGTTCGCGGAATTCCTGCGTGGCCTGTCCTTGGGCTACACGGCGCTCATGCATGACTCGGTCGCCGTCGTGACGCTTGGCCAGTCGTCCGAAGATCCGGGCGTGCTCGTGGGCTACAAGGCGGGTGCTGATTCCGCCTACGCGGCCTTCCAGCGTGCGATCGATCTGACCAACGCGGTGGCCACCGGTGATCAGGGCTTCCCCCTGCCCACCACGTGGATCCCGTCGCCGACGTCCTGGACCAAGGCGAACTTCACGCAGCTGGTGCGTTCGTACCGCGCGCGCATTCGTGCGCAGATGGCACGCACGCCGGCCGAACGCGCGACGGCGGATTGGGCCGCGATCGTGGCTGACGCGCAGAACGGCTTCACCGCCGACCACAACATCACGACCAACGTGACGACGGGGCCGACGCAGTCGTGGCTGAACCAGTTCTACTCGTACAGCACCTGGCACCAGATGACGCCGTTCTTCATCGGTATGGCGGACACGTCGGGTACGTACGCGGCGTGGATTGCGCAGCCGGTGGGCGAGCGGGGCGCGGGCAATACGTCGTTCTTCATGGTCACCCCCGACCTGCGCTTCCCGCAGGGCGCCACGCGTGCGCTGCAGCAGGCCGACTTCACGACCACCTCGTGCCAGACCGCCAACACGGTTTGCAAGCGGTACTTCGTGAATCGTCCGGCCGGTGGAGACAACCTGTCCGGCGCCGGCTTCGGCTGGTCCAACTACGACCACGCGCGCTTCTTCTCGTGGCGTACGTCGGGCGACGGCACGGGCGCGCGCAACGGTCCGGTGCTGTTCATGGGCAAGGCCGAAGTGGACATGATGCAGGCGGAAGGGCTGTACCGTCAGGGCAACTACGCGGCGGCGGCGGCGCTGGTGAACATCACCCGTACCCGCAACGGATTGCCGGCCATCACGGCCTTCGACGCGACGTCGCCGGTCCCCGGCGGTAACGCGTGCGTACCCAAGGTGCCGGTTGGCCCCACGTTCAAGACCGTGGCCTGCGGTACGCTGTGGGACGCCCTCAAGTATGAGAAGCGTATCGAGACGGCCTACGTGGCCTACTCGCCGTGGTTCCTTGATGGTCGTGGCTGGGGCGAGCTGCCCAAGGACACGCCGCTGTTCTGGGCCGTGCCGTACCAGGATCTTCAGTCGCGCGGCGCGGCGGTCAGCGCCATTTATGGTGCGGGCCCGGGTGCTGGTAACGCGCCGAACTCTGTCGCTGGCACGAGCGTCTACGGTTGGTAAGCATGCGTTTCCGGATGCAGCAGGCCGTTGTCCTGGGGACGCTGCTGGTGTCGATGGGGTGCTACACGCTGCACCCCATCGTCGGCCAGACGCTTCCGCTCGGATCGCAGGTGGCGCTCAGCATCAATGATGCCGGCCGCGCCTCCCTCGGCGGTCAGATGGGTCCGGAAATCGCCGTCATACAAGGTCGGTTGCTACAGAAAGACAGCACCGAGTTCGTTCTTGCTGTCGCGCAGATCGAGTTGCTGCGCGGTGGGGAACAGGTGTGGTCGGGTGAACGCATTCGTGTCAAAACTGAATTCGTGAACTCGGTTAGCGAACGTCGCTTTTCCCGCGGGAAGACGGCGCTGGTAGGCGCGGCAACGGCCGGCGTACTGGCCATCATTTTCTCGCAGGGCATCCTCGGTAACTTGGCCGGATCGGAAGGCAAAACGCCTCCCGACTCCGGCGTGAGTTCAAGAATTCCGCGATTCGTACGATAGCGGGGCGAGTCTCCACCTCCACGGAGTGTTTCATGCGTCGAATCATTCGTCTCTCGGCGATGTGCCTGGTTGCAGGCGCCGCCATGAGCGCGTGCAGTCCAGAAACGGTTATCAATACCCCCGTCACCCCGACGGCGGGCGTACGCTTCATCAACGCGGTTCCAGACAGCGCCGGTGCGTTCGGTCTGGACTTCCGCTTCGTTGACATCGTTGAAAGCAACGCGCAGTTCCGCGTTCCCTTCCGCAACGCCCCGGCCACCAGTGCCGGCGTGACGGCGTCGTCCTTGACACAGTACAAGGCCGCCGCCGCGGGATCGCGCCACTTCGTGATCTTCCTCGATGACACGATCCAGACCATCGCGACCACGAAGCTCAAGGATTCCACCTTGACGCTGGTTGATGGCAAGAACTACACGGTCATCCTGTGGGGCGCGGCGCGCGCCGGACAGATGAAGCTGACCGTGATCGAAGAGTCCATCACGGATCCGGGCTCCTCGAAGGTCGCGCTCCGCGTGGTCAACGCCGGCGCGGGCGCGATTGACGTGCGCACGTACCCCACCGGCGGCACGCTGCCGGCGGCGGCCACGTGGTCCAACGTCCAGAACTACGCGCTGTCGTCGTTCGTGACGGCCGACACGGGCTCTATCACGTACAACGTGCAGCCCGCTGGCGGCGGCACGGCGCTGTTCACCGATATGGTCGCGCTGCTCGGCGCGCCGGCGTCTTCCAGCGCCGGTGCGGGCGGTAAGCTCGATATCGATCCGCTCCCCGGCACGCGTGTCGGTGGCTCGGCGGTGACGCTGGTCGTGTACCCGCGTTCCACGGCGGCCTCGCGCACGCCGCAGACCGCGGCGTTCCAGGTGCCTGCTGGCGCCTTCATGTGGGATCGTCGTCCGGCTCGCGGCTTCTAACATCGAAGCGCGGTCATGAGGTGTGGAAGGGCCGCCAGAACCTCTGGCGGCCCTTCTGCCTTTAGTGCTAATTGCCCCAATGCGTCGCCCCTCCATCATCTCGCCCACCGTCGATTTCCTGTGCGTCGGCGGGCTGTCCATCTTGGTGATGGTGCCGCTCCTGCTCAGCGGAAGGACCGATCTGGTGCTGATCGGTGCCGGCGTGCAGGCGTGGATCGCGACCCTCATCAACATGCCGCACTTCCTCGCCTCGTACCGCATCGTGTACGGTAGCCGAGCCATGATCCTGCGGCATAAGTGGGCCACCCTCTACATCCCGCTCATCATGGTGGTGTACATGATGCTGGCGGTGTGGCAGGCGCAGGAGTCGCAGGCGATGGTGTATGTGTTCATCACCATATCCAGCGTCTACCTCGCGTGGCATTACACGGGGCAGGTGTGGGGGATGATGGCCTCCTACGCGTATCTGGACGGGCGCGCGTTCGATGTAACGGAACGCCGACTGATCCGCACGAGCCTGCGCATTCTGCTGGCGTGGCATCTGGCATGGTTTCTCTTCACCCAACTGCGTGATCCATCACGCGTCATGTGGATCTATCAACTCGCGACCGGTGCCAGTGTGATCGCGTTTGGCCTGGGGGCGTTTGGTCTGCTGCGTATGCGTCAGCGCACCGGACACGCGCCACCGAGGCTCGCGATGGTGGCGTGGATAGCGCTCTTTGTGTGGTACGCCGTGATGGCGCGCGATCCGAAGGCGCTCTTTTGGGTTCAGATCGCGCACTCCATCCAGTACCTCGCGTTCCCCGTGCGGGTGGAGCTCAACCAGACCCAGCACAAACCCCACGCCACGGCGTCTACCGTCGCGACGCACATGGCCGCCTACGCCGTGGCGCTGCTGGCGGCGAGCCTCTTGGTGGCGCAGGTCGTTCCGGCGTCCCTCATGGGGCTCATTGGCAATGCCTTCGGCGAGGAGCCAGGGCGCGCCGCGCCAATCCTGATCTTGATGTTCATCAACATCCACCACTACTTCACGGATGGCGTGCTGTGGAAGATCAGTAACCCTGCGGTGCGCCAGCAGCTCTTTGCGCATATGCCGGCCCGCTGACTGCATCACGAGTTGCCCGCAGTATCCATCCCGCGCCCGTCTCCCCGCGCCTTACCTGAGGATCTTCGTCATGCATCGTATTCGGCTTTCGCTCGCCGCCCTGTTACTGCTCCCCTCGCTCGCGGCCGCGCAGAAGCGCGGGATGGGCGGCTCCAAGGACACGGATTGGAATTCGGTGGCAAGCAAGGCGGCGCCTGCCGGTCCGACGATCTCGTCAAAAGACTTTGAGGATGTGAGCGTCTTCAAGCTCTTCCTCGACAAGAAGAAGGACCTCAAGCTTACGGACGCGCAGATGGTGGCGATGAAAGAGGCGGATGCGAAGCTCAAGGCCGCCAACGCCGATCGCTTCAAGCTGCTTGACTCGCTGAAGAAGGACGCGCGACCGCGCACCTCGGGGACGCCGGCGGCGGAAGACGAGGCGCGGATGGTGCTGGCGCGCGAGGCCCTCAACGGCGTGGTGGCGGACATTCGCGGCAGCTTTGATGCTGCAGCGAAGGATGCGGCCGCCGCGCTGGATGACGCACAGAAGCCGACGGCGGAATCGCTGCTGCCCAAGTATCGCGAAGAGATGCAGGACATGCTGCGCGCCAAGATGGGCGGGCGTGCCGGTGGTGGTGGTGGTGCGCCCGGCCGCGGTGGTCGCGGACCGGGCTGACCCTCGCGCCCGGCGCTAGCGAAACGCGCGCTTGGTCCAGACGGCGACCACGCCGCAGCCGATTTCGCGGTTGAGCAGTTCGGTAGGAATGGTGAATCGTTGTTGATAGACCTCAACGGCCGCGAGATCCTGTGGTGCGAGCGTACTCAGGATCTCGTGGTCGATTTGCTGAATACCGTCCACCAACAACATGGCAAGGCACTGCCCCTCTCCGGTGGATGGCAGGAACAGATTGAAGCGGCGGCCATTGGCCGACACGCTCTGCACCACGATACCCGGCAGCCCATTAAACACGGCGGACAGCGTGGCGCGCGCCCCGATGGCCGTGGAGTCGAGGTACGAGCCGAACCCCTGCTTGCGTCGCTCCAGGAAATTGAGCGCCGCGCGTCGGCGAGTACCGGTGGCGGTGATGCTCATCGCCTCAAGGTTGGTGACTTTGCGCAGCGTCGCGGAGACAAAGGCGGTGTCGCCAACGAGTACATCAACCGCATTCGAGACCGGCGACATGCCGATGGCCGCGAAATCCAGCTGCCGACTGCCCGTGGGAATGGCCCGAAGGTTGAAGCGCCCGTCAATGTCGGTGCGCGTCTCGTGCTGATCATCGACGATGACGCGTACGCCGGCGACGGGCATTCCATCGTGATCGGTGACAACGCCGCCGATGGCGCCGCGTAGCGCGGAATCCCCTGGTAGCATCCCCGCCACCATCAGGTCGCGGCGGCGTACGCGATCGGGGCTGGGCGTCAGATCGAGGGTGCCCGTGCGATTCGCGAGGTAGCTGGCCCGCACTTGCAGCGGTGTCTGCAGCGGCACCCCGCAGACGGCGTATCCGCCCTGCGCATCGGCCTGCGTTTCATTTTTCCAGCGGCGCTGCGTGAAGTTGCTGGCCTGCTTGGTGCCGAGGTTTACCAGATCCAGCCAAGACACCTCAACAGACGCCTGCGGCACAGGACTCTGCTTTCTGGCATCGCGGACGTTGCCGTATACCAAGCCGCTATCCGCCGCCGCGACCGGAATGCCGCCGCACACCGCGCGCCAGAACGTTGCAAACGACGGCAGCGCCAGCGTGACGAGCGCCTTCCCGTCGGTAACGACCGCCCTCGTGGTGGCACCCGATAGCCCGAGACTGTCGAACACCGCATGCTGCATCGCAAACGTGTAGGTACCCGGTGGCAGCGTGTCGAACGTGAAACGCCCCTTCGCGTCGCTGGTCGTGCTGCGCGAGCGCTCGGCGACGGTGACGAATGCATTCGCCAGCGGTACGCCGCGCAGACTGTCAAACGCCAGACCGGTCACCGTCACCCGCGCTGTCGACTGCGATGGCGCCTGCGCGTGCGCCTGCGCCTGCGCGTGCGCCACGACCGGCGCGGCCACGAGGCACAGCAGCGCGGTCACCGTGATACGTGGATTCACGCGTGATCTCAACCGCGATCTCACGCGCGATCTCAACGGGCGAGCCTCGCCTTGACGATGTCGGCAATGCGAATCTCGATGCCGCCTTTGGAAGAGCAGCGCGAGTAGGCCTGATTGTAGGTAGCTGGCCGTGCCTGGGCATCCACGATGGTGGAGAGTGCCGCGCCGCTGGCGCCCTCCGGCGTCACCGTCGTGATGACGCTCAGAAAAACATCGTAGGAATCGGCGTTCGGACCGATCTGCGTGTTGCCGCAATCGAGATAGCGGCTGAGCGACACTTTGCCGAGCCGCTGGCGCGTCTTATAGCCGCCATTGCCGATCTGCTTCTTCGCTTGATCGATGATGGTGAGCGGAATCCCCACCGAGTCGAACACCGAGGGAAGAATCCGCCACACCGCGTCGGCCGAGTACGCGAGGTGCGAGACATCGGCGGTTGACGACGCGCTGATGGTAATGGAACCAACGTCCGCACCACCCATCGTTTGCGATGAGGGGCGTGCCGATGGCCGCGCCGCCGTAGACGCCGCCGACGAGGCGCACGCAGCAAGCGGGAACAACGTCAGTAAGAGCAGGCGGCGCATGAGAGACTCCGGAGCGGGGGCGGGGAGGGGCCGTGATGTTCGTTGAATAGTATGCACGAAGGCTATCGTCGTCGGGTCCAGATGAGCATGACGCCACAGCGCGCATTCAGTTCGCTGTACTGGCCGGGTGTTTGCGCGGCGGAGGCGTAGAACTCCACCCCGGCGATATCGCGCGCAGGAATGCTGTTGATGTCAAACGGTTCGGTGGGGCGGCCGCGATTCATCAACTGGTTGTCGACGAAGATCTGCGAATAGCACGCGCACTCAAGCCCCTGCATGCGTTCGGCGGCGTTGGGGCAATAGTACCCTTGTTCGCGCAGATCGTTGTCGTCGAACGTGCAGGGGGTGTTGGACCTGGGGCCGCATTGCACCGCGGAGCCGGCCGGGCCGGTGGACACGCCGGTGGGTTTGATGTGTTGCGGGGCACGCTTGCCCACCACCCAGCCGTTGCCGCCGCGGCCGGACACGGCCGAGAAGCCGGACACGGTCGCCAGCACATCCGAGAGTCGTCGGTCGCCGGACTTGTCCAAATCGGCGGTCGTGACGAAGTGACCGAGACCGAGGGCGCGGCGTTCTTCGAAGGCCGCGGGGAGTCCACCGGCGGTCACGCTGACGGCGGCTAGCGTGGTGGCCTTATTCAGCAGGACGCGCTGCGCGATGGCCCGGTTGTTCTCAAAGTTGATGGACGTGAGCATCGGCGCGTAGCCAACGCGCTTGACGCTCACGAGATGCGGCCCCAGCGGAATGTCGTGAAAGCGGAAGGCGCCGCGCCGATCGGTGCGGACGGTGCGTGCGAGATCCGTGAGCGTGACTTCTGCGTTCTCGAGCGGTGTGCCCGTGGTGTCCGCCAGCACGGTGCCTGCGAAGGTCGCCAGCGTGACCACCGTGGCGTCGAGTTGGAGATCGGCGCGGGCGAATCGCCGATCGGCCGCGATGCGCGCGCGCACCGGCGTGGCGCCGACGTCGAGCGCGCGATCGGCTTCCACGCGGAGTATGAGTGGCGTGTCGGTCGGTACGCCACAAATGCGGAACGTGCCGCGGTCGTCCACGGGACCGCCCATCCACGTGAGTCGCGGCGGCAGACTGTCGCGCATCGGTTCGGCCCACTCCACAACCACGCGGAGCCCGTCCAACATGGCGGCATTCGCGCTCGCACTCGCATTCGCGCTCGCATTCGCGCTCGCATTCGCGCTCGCATTCGCGCTCGCATTCGCGCTCGCATTCGCGTCCGGCATGGCCGCGCGCAGCGCCACTCGGCCAACCACCGCGCCCGGGATGTCTGCCGCGCCACAGGCGGACGCCATTACGGCGGAGAGTGACGGCACGAAGAGGGACAGCGGTGCCGGGTTGTTGGCCAGTGTTACGGCGGTGCGGCTGACGGCACCGATGGAGTCGAGCCACGGCGTGCTGACCTCCACCGTGTGCGTGCCGACGGGAAGGCCGCCCACGGTGAAGGCGCCCGACGAATCGGACGCGCCCTCAATGCGCGTGCCGAGGAACGTGATGCGGGCGTCCGGCACAAGCGCGCCCGAGGCCGAGTCGCGCACCGTGCCACCCACCACCACGCGGATTGCGTTCTGGCTCGCGGTCTTCGTGGAGCCGCGAGCCTCGTTACCGCTTGCGTCGCCCGTGGAGGCGGGCATGGAGGCGAGCACGGCGAGGGTGGGCAGCGGCACGTTCACGACGGTGAGCGCGTCGGTGAGCAAACGTTGGACGCGGATGGCGTCTTTGGGATCGCGCCACGCGGCGACCTCCACCGAGCGGTTGCGCTCCAGGCCGCGGCAGAGCGCTATAAGGCCATTGGAGCCCGTCAGGCCGTTTTCTGACACCGTTCGCCACCGTGAGCCGTCCGCTTCGCTGACGCGCCATTTGGAGCCCGCCACGGGGCGTCCGTCGCTGGCCACCACGCGCGCCAGCAGCCACGCCTCGTTGGCCTGCAGCGGCTGGCGATCGCGGTCGCACAGACTGCTGACGTATTGCAACGCGGTGGGGACCTCCACGCGTACCAGCGCGGCCGACGCGCGTCGCGCCGTGAGCGAGCGGCCGGTGGGGATGGCCACGCCGATGGGTTGCAGGAGCGGGTCGTCGACCAGCACCGTGTACGGTCCGGGCAGTACCGCGTTCACCGTGGCACGTCCGTTCGCGTCGGTCGTGGTGCGGTAGTCGGTCCCGACGAATACCAGCGTGGCGCCGCTGGCGGGTTCTCCGGCGCGCGAAACGGCGGTGAGGTGCACCGTACTGAGGGGGCCGGTCCACGCCTGACCATCGGGCCACCGGGCGCTGGCCAGTTCGCCGCCGACCTCGCGGATGGCGTACACCTGCGACGACAAGCCGCCGTCGGTGACGAGCGTATCGGGGGCGCCGACAATGCGCAGCGACCACTGATCGATGAAGGGCACCCCGCTGGGGAGGGTGCGAAACCCGACGCGTCCGCCGGCGTTGAACGCCTCGGCCAGCGCCTCCACCCCGACATAGCGGAAGTCGATGTCGTGGAGCGCGCGGGCCACCGTGTCCACCCAGAGGGTCCCGTCGATGTCCACGCGTCCGTCGCGCCGGCTGGCGGGGGTGAACCGCAGCCCCACCTGCGAGCGACGCGATGTATCCGAGGTGGCGATGCTGAAGCAGTACCCCCGTTGGAACCGCTCGTCGAGCAGGACCTCGGCGTCCGGGCCGTAATACGTGTATTGCCCCGCGGTCCCCGCGCGAAAGCCCCGCACGACGAAGTCGACCGCGCTCTGGACCGCGTTGAACGAGGTCGTGGCGTTGAGGGACGAATCACTGTGCACGAATTGCCGCTCGATGTTCAGGCCATCGAGATCGAGCAGGCGCTCAAAGCGGAGCACATGCAGACGGGCGGGTTGCCGCTCGCGGGCCACGACCGTCGCCAGCAGTCCGGCACGCGCCTGATCGAGCAGCGCGTACGCGTCGGCGCGATCGGTACGCGCGGGGCAGCCGCGCGCGGCGGCCACGTCAATCGTCTCGAGGCTGCGCGCGACGGTCACCAGCGTCAGGTCGAGCGTCAGCAGCTCGGCGCGGACCAGCGGCAGGCGCTCGGTGGTGGGGCGAAAGCCCAGGCGCACGGCACGGACGAGCATCGTGGCCGGCGGACGCGTGAGCCGGTACTGCCCGCGCTGACCGGTGATGGTCCGGCTGAGCGTCTGCCCCACGGCATCCAGTGCGAGCACCACCGCCCCGGCAACGGGTTGGCCGGAGCTGCTGTCGCGCACGACACCACGCACCTCGCCGTCGCCGCTCTGCGCGCCGGCGGGAGCGGACGGCACGGCCATCAGCAGCATGCAGAGCCCGACGGCGCGGACGACCGATCGGGCGACCGACCGGGCGACCGACCGAGCGACCAATCGGGCGACCGACCGGGAGACGGCGGCGCAGCGGGAGATCTTC
Source organism: Candidatus Kuenenia stuttgartensis (assembly GCA_943330235.2). GTDB lineage: Bacteria > Gemmatimonadota > Gemmatimonadetes > Gemmatimonadales > Gemmatimonadaceae > Gemmatimonas > Gemmatimonas stuttgartiensis_A. The sequence continues at coordinate 18,234 of CALQGY020000025.1, read as the reverse complement.
ACGAAGCAGGGCGCGACGGGAGGGAGTGGCGACACATTCAGTAGATTCAAGCTATGGTGCCACCGGAGGCCGGGCCAGACAGCCCGACCGACGACCCACCCCCTCGCCGTCGACCCACGTTCCCGCTTCTCCTCAGGCCGTCATGACATTCTTGCGGACACGCTGTGTATCGCGCGCCCCCGCGATGCGGATCGTCGCGCTCCTGTGCGCGACCCTTGGCACCCAGACGTCGTGTTCGCGCACGGCGGCGACCGATCCGCGCGTGGTCTCCGAGTGGGTGCATTCGCTGTACGGCGCCATTCGCGTGGAGCGGCTGTCCCCGCCGGTCGCCTCGCGTCTGTCCGCGTATGTGTTCACCGCTCTGTACGCCGGGCTGGCCGCCGCGCATCCGGCGCTTCCCGCGCTCGATGGCGCGCTGAACGGCATTCCGGTGCTGCCGCGGGCCGCGGATGCGTCGTCGGTGGATGCGACCGTGGTGGCGATGGCCGCCGAACGGGTGGTGGTTGACTCGCTCATGCGCGAGGGGCTTGCGACGACGCGGGCACAGTTAGCCCGTCTGGCCGATTCGCTGGTGACGGCGCGGGTGACGGGTGGTCTGTCTGCGGACAGGCGGGCGCGCTCCGATTCGCTGGGGCGGCGTATTGGGCTGGCCATTGTGGCGTGGTCAAACACTGACGGCTTTGCCGGCACGCGCGGACGACCATATGTCCCGCCGGTTGGGGACGGATTGTGGTACAACGATGCGCCGGCCACGATCTATGCGACGCAGAATCTGTCCGGGGCGAGTGAGTTCGTCGCGCTGGATAATCCGGCCAATCAGCAGCGCACCTCGAACGTGAGCGAGCGTGGCCTCATCATGAGCCGCCCGAAGGCCGCTGGGGCGAAGACGATGCCCGCGGCCAACATGGCCGGGGCGACCGAACCGTATTGGCGCGAAGTGCGCCCGTTTGTACTGACGGCGTGGAACGCGTGCCCGATCCCGGACGCGCTGCCGTACGCCACCGACAGCGCCGCGCCGCTGCGGGCCATGGCCCGCGCCGTCGTCGACGCGAAGGCATCGCTCACCCCCGAACAAAAAACCATCGCCTACTACTGGGCTGACAATGCGGGCGAATCGGGAACGCCGGTGGGACACTGGTTGTCCATCGCCGGGCAGATGATCAGCGAGCGTCATCTCGATGCCGACGCGGCGGCACGACTGGTGCTGGCCACCGCGATCTCGCAGGCCGACGCCTTCATTGCCGCCTGGGGCTACAAGTATCAGTACAACCTGCTGCGCCCGCGTACCTACATTCGTCGCGTCATGGATTCGACGTGGGAACCGCTCATCCCGACGCCGCCGTTCCCTGAGCATCCGGCGGGACATTCCACGCAGTCATCCGCGGCGGCCACGGTGATCACGGCGCTCATTGGCGCGACGCCCTTCACCGACAGTACCAGTATTTCCATCGGACATTCCGTGCGACACTTCCCCTCCTTTCAGGCCGCGAGCGAAGAGGCCGGGATGTCCCGGATCTACGGCGGGATTCATTATCCGTCGGGCAACAGCGCCGGCCTGACGCTGGGGCGCTGCGTCGGCGCGAAGGTCGCGGCGGCCATCGGTGCTTCGTCGTCCAAGGCGGGTGCGCCGTGATGTCCCGCATGCACCGTCTGCGGCCGGTGGCGGCGCTGCTGCTCATCACGGTCGCCGCCTGTGCGCGGCACGACGAGCCCGCGTGGCATAACGAAAGCGGGTATCGGTGGCATGAGCTCACCGTCCCCCGCGGCACGCCGGGCTTCACGCGCATGGACGGACGCAAGACGGGTGTGCGCTTTCAGAACGAGGCCAGCGAGACGATCCTCGCCGGCAATCGCATGCTGGGGCAGGGTGGTGGTGTGTCGATGGGTGATGTGGACGGCGATGGCCGGCCGGATCTGTTTCTCGCGCGCACCGAAGGGTGTAGCGCGCTCTATCGCAATACTGGCAATTGGACGTTCACCGACATCACCACCAGCGCGCACGTGGGCGCGTGCGATCGGCATGCGTCGGGATCGGCGATGGCCGACGTGGATGGGGACGGCGATCTCGATCTGGTGCTGCTCGCCACGACGGGACCCAACGCGATCTTCCTGAACGATGGCGCGGCGCACTTCACGGAGCATCGTGATCTGGGGCTGGATTCCATCGGACGCGGCGCGACCACGGTAACCATGGCCGACGTGCGCGGCGACGGGCGTCTCTCGCTCTTCATCGCCAACTACAAGCCGTACAACGTCGACGACACCATTCCACCGCAGCAGCACGCGTTCAACCAGATGGTCCGCCAGACGGGACCCAATCAGTTCGAGATTCTCCCCGAGCACCGGAAGGACTATCGACTGGTGATGCGCCCCGACATGGGGGGCATGCGGATGACGCAGCGCGCGGAGGCGGACGAGTTCTACGACAACGACGGCCGCGGACACTTCACGCGAGTGCCGATGGCGTCGGCGCGATTTCGAGACGCGGCCGGCCGACCAGTTGCCGAAGACTTCGAGTCCTTCGGACTGACGGCAAAGTTTACGGATCTCAACGGCGACGGCGCGCCCGACTTGTATATCGCCAACGACTTCGAGGATACGGATCAACTCTGGTACAACGACGGTGCCGGTAATTTCCGGCTGGCCAACTGGATGGCGCAGCGGCAGATGAGCAATGCGTCGATGGGCGTGGATGTCGCTGACGTGAATGGCGACGGATGGCCCGATCTGTTCACGACGGACATGCTCAGCAACGACGCGCGGCGCCTCAAAACGCAGATGCCCACACACACCGCGCTGCCCAAGAAAGTGGGCGAGGACTCGCTGACGCTGCAGTTTCAGCGCAACGCGTTGTTCCTCAATCGCGGCGATGGCACCTTCGCCGAAGTGTCGAATGCGGCGGGGACATCAGCCAGCGGCTGGTCATGGGGCTCGGTATTCATGGACGTCGATTTGGACGGCTGGCAAGACATCCTCATCGCGAACGGACACCTGTGGGACGTCATGGATGCCGACGTGCAGGAGGGGCTGCAGAATCGCCTCACGGACGTGCCGTGGCAGCGTCAGAAGTGGCAGTTCCCGATGCTCAAACTCAAGAACGTTGCGTTCCGCAATCGCGGTAACCTCACGTTCGAGGACGCGAGCGCCGCGTGGCGATTCGGTGTCGACGAGGATATCTCGCACGGCATCGCCACGGCCGATCTGGACGGCGACGGCGACCTCGATGTGGTGGTCAATCGCCTGGGGGCGCCCGCGCTGCTGCTACGCAATGATGCGACCGCGCCGCGACTGGCCGTGCGGCTGGTTGGTGATGCGCCGAACACGCGCGCCGTGGGCGCGCGCGTGACGGTGTATCAGGGCGCGATACCCGTGCAGACCCATGAAGTCACCGTGGGCGGGTTGTATCTGTCCCACAGCGACTACGCGATGCAGTTCGCGATGGACAAGTCCGATTCGGCGCGTGTGGTCATCACGTGGCGCGACGGACGGCGCACCGAATTGCCGCGACTGCGCAGCAATCGCATCTACGAAATTTCACAGACGAGCGCGAAGCCGAGTACGCGCCCGGCGATGCGCGCCTCGGAGGGGTTGGCGAATGCACTGGCGACGCCGGATTCCACGTCACTGTTCGTTGATGCCACCGCGCAACTTGCGGGCCATCGCCACACCGAGGACCTCTTTGACGATTGGGATCGCCAGTTCCTCCTCCCCAACGCGCTCTCGCAACTCGGACCCGGTGTGTCCTGGTACGACATCGATCGCGACGGTGCTGAAGATCTGATCATTGGCACGGGTAAGGGCGGACGGGTGGCGGTGTTCCGCAGTGTTCGCGGGGCGCTGGTGCCGCAGCCGGCCACCGGACCGCTCGCGAACGCTGATCTCACCTCCGTGCTGGGTATGACGGAAAACGGGCGCACCCGTTTGCTGGCGGGCGTGGCCACATGGCAGTTTCGCGTCGAAAAGGACATGGTCGCACAGCCCGCGGCCATCGCCGTCTCGGCCACGCGCGGCGCACTGGCGCCGTCGGCCGTGCCCATCGTCGGTTCGCATGAATCGTCAACCGGTCCGATCGCGCTCGGCGACTACGACGGCGACGGATCGCTGGATCTGTTCGTCGGATCGCGCGCGATGCCCATGCGCTACCCGCTGCCCGCGTCGTCCGGGCTCTTCCGCAACGTCAACGGCGCCTTCGTCATCGACACCGCCAACCTCGCCGTGCTGCACGACATCGGTATGGTGACGTCGGCGATGTTCGCCGACATGAACGGTGACGGGCACGCGGATCTCGTGCTCACACGCGATTGGGGAGCGATCGTACTGCTGCTCAATGATGGGCGCGGCCGCTTTCGCATGGCGTCCGATGCCTGGCGCCTCTCGCCGTGGACCAGCGAGTGGAACGGCATTGCTGCCGGCGATCTCAACGGCGATGGCCGACTGGATCTCGTCGCGACCAGTTGGGGACGGAACACCGGCACCGCGGCCGATAGTGCACGACCGCTTACGCTCACCTACGGCGCTTTCGGCGCGGGCGGCGAAGTGGAGATGCTGATGGGACGCGCCGACGCGCGGGTGAAGGGCATCGTGCCCAGCAACGGCTTCGCGCGCGTGCGCATGGCCATCAACGGCGCGGTCAGTCGCGTCAGCACGTTCTCGGCGTATGCCGACGCGTCGGTGGAAACCGTGCTGGGGCCGTTCATGGCGACGGCGCAGCAACTTCAGGCGCGCACGCTCGATCACATGGTGTTCATCAATCGCGGCGATCACTTCGACGCGATCCCGCTGCCCGCAGAAGCGCAGTGGGCCCCCGCGTTTGCGTCGGCTATTGCGGATTTTGATGGCGATGGCGCCGAAGATGTATTCCTCAGTCAGAACTTCTTCCCCAGCGTGGTCGGATCGCCACGGTACGATCAGGGGCGCGGACTGCTGTTGCGCGGCGATGGCACTGGGGCATTGCAGCCCGTGTCCGGACAGCGCGCGGGCATTGCGGTCTACGGCGATCAGCGCGGTGCGGCCTATGCCGACTTCAATGGCGATGGCCGTCTCGATCTGGCCGTTTCGCAGAATAGCGGCTTGACACGATTGTTCGTCAACCGCGGCGCGAAGCTTGGGCTGCGGGTGCGTGTCCAGGGACCGGCCACCAATCCCGATGGCGTGGGCGTGCAACTCCGCGTCGTGTACGGCACCACCATGGGCCCGGTGCGCGAAGTGCAATCAGCGGCCGGCTATTGGTCGCAGAACGGCGCGGTGCAGGTGCTGGGGCTGACAGCCACGCCCACCGCCGTGTGGGTGCGGTGGCCGGGCGGTACGACGCAGCAGGTGCCGGTGCCGGCCGGCGCGCGCACGGTCACGGTGGTACGCGCGGCCACGGCCGCGCCATAAGGCGCCATAAGCGTGTCGCCGACGCCGCGTGCCAAGGCGCGGCGTCGCACCTGTCACCAGCGCACGTAGTATCCGCCCCACGTACTCGCGAGTCCGGCATACACACCGGCGGCGATCGCTTCCAGCGTCGTCGCCGCGTCGGGGGCGACGGCGGTCAACGTGGCGAGTCGTTCCTGCAGGAGCGCCTGCGGCACGCGCGTATCCGAGGAGAGCACCATGAGGTAACGCTCGGCCGGTGCGCGCGGCGGCATCGGCTTGGGCGCCGCCTTGGTGTTGGTCGCCGCGGCCAGCCGGTCGCATCGCCGCTCGTAGGCGCGCTGCATGTCCACGTCGGCCGTACCGCCTTTGCCTTCGTCGAGGATGACGCGTCCCGCGCTGTCGCGCTTGACTGGGCGGCGTGCTGCCGTTGCTCGTCGTGCTTCGGCCTCCGCCTGCGCCACACAACGGTCGTACGCGAGGCGTGCCCGCGCATCGGCGTCCGCGTCAGCGAGACGCGCGTCGTCAAAGCGCTGCATCGCGAGCCGATAGACCCCCGCGCTGCGACCACGCGGCAAGGCGGTGCCGCCCGCGTCGATCACCTCAATTTCGCGCCCCGGCACCACAGCCAGCACGAGGATGTGCTTGGTCACCGTGCCGGAGAATTCCGCCGTCTCCCGCGTGCGGTCGAGTGCGAGAATGCGAATCCCGTACGTTGCCGAATCGCCGATGGCGTGACCAATGAGGGCCGGCGTCGGCGCGCGTTGGTCCACCGCCGAGGCCGACGGATGACAGCCTGACCACACGACCATGGCGACCACCGGTGCGATGGCGCGCACGATACTGGCGCCTACAAGGCGGGCGTGCTGCAAGCAGGTTGGCATGTTACGGCGACTTGCCATTGGGAATACGCGACCAGATCACGATGGTACCGCACGGCGTGGTGTTCGCGCCGACGCGCTGGAACTCCGCCGGAATGGTGGAAAGGTACGGATAGAGCTCAATGGCCTCGACGGTACTGGGGAGGAGCTCGTCCACTTCCATCGCCTGCGAGCGCGTGCCATCCAGCCAGATATCGGGCTGGCACATGGTGCTGCGCCCGCTGGTGTACGCCACGAAGCGCACGCGCCCCCGGATCACATTCACGCCACGCTTGGTGCGCAGTAAATCGCTCAGTCGAGATGATCCCCGCGCCACAATCTCCTCGCGCGTGATGAACGTGCCGATGCCGCGTGCACGGCGATCCTCGAAATTGCGCAGCCCGAGTGCCGCGCGCGTCAGCGTTTCGGTCACCTTCACGCCGCCGAGACGCTGTGCGGTGGGTTCCATCTGCACGAGCACCGTGTCCCAGAGCCCATTCCGGGCCGTGAGCAGGGCGTCGACCGGCTCAAACCCCACCATGCGCAGGGCAATCGTCACCGTGTCGACGTTGCCCGTCTGCAAAGCAAATGCCCCACGGGCATCCGTACGCGCGGACAATCCGGGAATGGACACCGCCACCCCCTCAAGCGCCGCACCGCCGGCGTCACGCACCACCCCGACCAACTGTCGTTGACCCGTGGGCACACGCTCTTGCGCAGCCACGGATGCGCCGGGCACCAGCATCGCCGAGATCAGCGCCAGTACGATGACGGCGATCCGACGAAAGAGATTGGCCGACGAGGTCGACACGCGCATGCGGAGGGGACGGAGAGGGAAAGACCAACCGACAATGTGTCACGGCGCCTGAGTGCCGTCCAGCGCGCCACCGCGGCAATGACTCTTCAACACACCACCCGCACGATGCGCCCCGTACATCGTGCGGGCTGAGGCATTGGCGAAGCGACGTCACCGGTTCCACTTTATCTGATGCCTTCTACCCGCTTTTCTCGCGCAAGGACGACTGCGCTGGTCGGCCTCGTCCTCGCGGCGCTGAGCGCTCCGCTCGCTCGCGCCCAAGTGACAGGGCCCGTCGTGGATCCGTCCCGCATGCCGCCGCCGGGGTGGCCCTCGTCCCCGAAGCAGTACGAGGCCATCAAGGTCGCCACCGACCTGATGATCCCGACGCGCGACGGCAAGCGCATGGCGACTGATATCTACCGGCCGGGCAAGAACGGGGTGCCGCTGACCGAGAAGCTGCCGGTGCTGCTCAATCGCACGCCGTACGGAAAAGCGTCGCTCGCTGAACAAGCCGAGTTCTATGCGGAGCGCGGCTATGTCGTCGCGCTGCAGGACACGCGCGGGCGCTACAAGTCCGAAGGCGACTTCTCGAAGGTGCAGCCCAAGGACGCGACCGACGGCTACGATGTCATCGAATGGCTGGCCAAGCAGCCGTACAGCAACGGCGACGTCGGCATGTGGGGGACGTCATTCTCGGCGCACATGCAAGCAGGCGCCGCGCAGTATCACCCGCCCGCGCTCAAGACGCTGCTCATCAACATGGGCGGGATGTCCAACGGCTGGGATCACGGCGTGCGCTATCGCGGCACCTACGAGATGGGCCGTCAGCTCACGTGGGCGTGGAGCCAGCTGTTGGCCGATGCACGGTCGCCGGATGTGAAGGCGCTGCTGACCAAGGAGAAGGCCGAGGACTGGTACAACGTGCAGCCCATGCGGCGCGGCCTGAACCCGCTGTCCGTGTCCCCGCAGTACGAAGGGTGGTACTTCGATTTCTTCGAGCACGCCAACTACGACGCGTACTGGAAGGACCCGATGCTGGCGTGGGATGAGCACTACGCCGAAACGTCAGATATTCCCATGCTGCACGTGGGCGGGTGGTTTGACATTTTTCTCGCTGGCACGTTCAAGAACTTCACCGAACTGCGGCGCATCAAGAAGACACCGCAGTACGTGATGGTGGGGCCGTGGAAACACGGCGGCAACAATCTGCCGTACGCCGGTGATGTCGCGTTCGGCGACAGCGCGTCCATCATGGATTTCCTCACGGACTTCCACGTGCGCTGGTTCGATCACCAGCTGAAGGGACGCAGCAACGGCGTCGAGCGAGACGCGCCGGTTCGTCTCTTCGTGATGGGCACTGGCGACGGACACAAAGATGCCAAGGGGCGGATGTATCACGGCGGCTACTGGCGGAGCGCCGATGCCTGGCCGCTGCCGGGCACGCGCATGGTGCCGTACTACTTTCACGCCGACGGCAGTCTGACCACCAAGAAGCCGGTCGCCGTCCGATCGCACACGACGTACACCTTCGATCCGCATCATCCGGTGCCGACCATTGGCGGCGGCGCGTCGGCGCGCCTCAAGGACGGCGCGTTTAATCAACGCGAAGATCCCCGCTTTCCGCCGTCGCAGGAGCCGTGGCTGCCGCTGCGGTCGCGCGCGGACGTCGTGGTCTTTCAGACGGAGCCGTTGGCCGAAGACATGACCATCATCGGTCCGATCAAGGTCACCCTATTCGCGTCCGCAACCACCGTGGACGCGGACTTCACGGCGAAGCTCGTCGACGTCTATCCGTCGTCCACCGACTGGCCGGGCGGCTTCGACATGAACCTCACCGACGCCATCATCCGCGGCCGCTATCGCGCCACGCGTGACCACGAAGTGCTGTTGCAGCCCGGCAAGGTCTACGACTTCACCATCGATCCATTCCCGACGGCCAACGTCTTCAAGAAGGGCCATCGCATTCGGGTCGACATCTCCAGCAGCAACTTCCCGCGGTTTGATATCAATCCCAACACCGGTGAACCGTTGGGCAAGAACCGCCGCATGATCTCCACCGACATCTCCGTGCAGCACAGTGCGACGTACCCGTCGCACATCGTGTTGCCGTTGGCACCGGCCACCCCTCGGTGAACGCGCAATGATGCTGACCCTACTCGCCTACGGCATGGTGGTCGTCTTCATGACGCTCATCATGACCAAGCGGCTGTCGCCGCTGACGGCGCTCATTCTCGTGCCGGTGGCGTTCGGTCTGTTGGGCGGCTTTGCGCCGAAGCTCGGTGAGATGATGGTCGCCGGCGTGACGAAGCTGGCGCCGACTGGTGTGATGCTGATGTTCGCGATTCTGTACTTCGCGATCATGATCGATGCCGGGTTGTTCGAACCGTTCGTGCAACGGTTAGTCAATCTGGTACACGGCGATCCGATGAAAGTCGTCGTCGGCACCGTAGTGCTCGCGCTGCTCGTGTCGCTGGACGGTGATGGCTCCACGACGTACATGATCACGACGGCGGCCATGCTGCCGCTCTATCGGCGATTGCGCATGCGGCCGCTGATTCTGGCCTGCGTCACCATGTTGGCGTCCGGTGTAATGAACATCCTGCCGTGGGGCGGTCCCACCGCGCGCGCGGCGAGTGCACTCGGCATTGATGTCAGTACGGTGTTCGTACCGATGATTCCGTCGATGGTCGTGGGCGCCTGCTGGGTGCTGTATGTCGGCTATCGCTTAGGTATGGCGGAGCGACGTCGCTTGGCCGCTGATGCCGTGGATGCGGCGCATGTGCTGGATGAAGAGTTGGCCAATCCGGCGTATGTGCCGGACATGGAGCACCGGCGCCCGAAGCGTCTGCTGGTGAATGCCGTGCTCACGCTCGCGCTGTTGGCTGCGCTCATTGCTGCCGTGCTGCCGCTCCCCGTGCTATTCATGCTGGGCTTCGCGGTCGCGGTGCTGCTCAACTATCCCACCATCGATCAGCAGAAAGCGTTGCTCTCGCGGCATGCGGGCAACGTGCTGGCCGTGGTCGGGCTCATCTTCGCCGCCGGTGTCTTCACGGGCATCCTGTCCGGCACGAAGATGGTGGACGCCATGGCCGAGAGCGTGATTCAGCTCGTGCCGACGGCGCTCGGGCCGTATCTCGCCATCGTGACGGGCGCACTGAGTATCCCGTTCACGTTCTTCATCTCCAACGACGCGTTCTACTTTGGCGTGCTGCCCATTCTCGCGAAGGCCGGCGAAGTGTACGGTATTACCGCTGCCGAGATGGCGCGTGCGTCGTTGATCGGGCAGCCCGTGCACCTGCTTAGCCCACTGGTCCCGTCCACGTTTCTGCTGGTTGGGCTGGCGGGCGTGGACTTCGACGACCATCAGCGCAATACGCTCAAGTGGGCGCTCGTCTCCGCGCTGGTACTCCTGCTGACGGCGCTGGTGACGATGGTGATTCCTGTGATGGGGCGCCGATAATCTCGGCGTGATGGGTGCGTCAGCGCGTCATCGCGCGTTCAATGAGCTCAACGGAACGCGCGGTCGCGCCGCACTCGCCTGCGACGAGGGCCCGAGCGGCCTCACCGGCCCACTGACGGCTTGGCGCATCAGTCAGCCAGTGTGTGACGCGTGCTGCGAGATCGTTGGCGTGGTCGACGGCGTGCGCGCCCTCTGCGGCGATCAGCAGTCCGGCTTCCCGACTCATCGTATGCTGCGGCCCGAACAGCGCGGGGACGCCAAAGGCCGCGGCCTCGATGACCGAGTGCAGCCCGGCGCGGTGGAATCCACCGCCGATGTATGCCACGGAGGCCAGCGCGTAGAGATCGCCAAGGACACCCACGCGATCCACCAGCACCACGTCCGCGTTGGCCGCGTCTCCACCGGACGCGAGGTCGGACAGTCGCACCAATGTGAGACGTTCATGAGCGGCCCACGCGACAATCGGTGCGCAGTGGTCGGGCGTGGGCTCGTGCGGCGCAATGAGCAGTCGCGGCCGAGACGTGGGCGTAATGGCACGTGTCGCCAGCACCAGACGCCACGCGGCGAATAGCACGGCTTCATCCGCGGGCCAGGTGCTTCCGGCCACCACCGTCGGGCGCGTCGAGGCGAGCGCCGCCAGCGCATCCACGGCGGCCGGTGCGCGTACCGCATCGCCGTGCGCACGAGCGGCCACCTGATCGAAACGCGTGTCGCCGGTCAGCGACACCGCATCGGGTCGTGCGCCTAATGCGATCAACCGAGCCGCGTTCGTCGCGTCAATCGCCCCGACGGCGCTGAGCGCGGCATACGCGTCGTGCAGCAATTGCCGTGACCACCATCCGCGCCGGCCGGAACGCGCTGAGAGCGTCGCGCTGATCATGACTACCGGGATGCCTCGCCGAGCGGCACGTGCCACGAGCGTCGGCCAGACATCCAGCTTGGCGAAGACCAGCACCGCGGGGCGCAGCGCATCCAGCAGGGCATCGGCGTTGGCGGCCGTATCGAACGGGAGATAGTCCGTGATGTCCGCGCCCACACTGGCGGCGAAGCGCTCGGCGCTGGGCGAAAAGAACGTGTAGGCGATCTGCCAGTCGGGGTGCGCCTCGCGCAGCGCGTGCGCGACGGGACGCGCCTGCAGCCCCTCGCCTACCGAGGGGGCATGAAGCCAGACAAGCGGGCGCCGCGCGTCGCGCACGCGCTTGGCCTGCGCGGCGATGCGTTCCAGCAGCCCGCGGCGTGCCCGCAGCGATCGAACGACCTTGCCGCCGCTCGATGGGGCGAGGGCAACGGCAAGGGCAACCGGCACGCGCGTCAGCCCCATCACAGCGGCGTAGAGGAATCGCACGCTGGCGCGAGCTACTGACGCGGGCACTCCGTGCGCCTGTGCCGAACGCCCGAGGTCAGCGCTTCTTCGCGGCGGCGTTGGCCAGCACGAGCGCGGTATCGATGGCCTTCCGGAAGTCGGCGTACGGCACGGCGCCTTGCACCATGAAATCGCCCACGAGGAAGGATGGGGTGGACTGCACGCCGGCCTTGCTGGCCTGCTGAATATCGGATTCCACCAACGACTTGATGGCGTCGCGTTTCTGGCAGCGTCCGAATTCGCCCATATCCAGCGACAGCTGCTTCCCGATGGACTCGAGCAGCGGCTGCACCGTGGCCAGCGTGGCAACTTCCGCCTGATGCGCGAAGAGCGAATCCGAATAGGGCCAGAACTTTCCCTGCGTACCGGCGCAGAGTGCGGCCTCAGCCTCGGCACGCGCGTGCTTGTGCTGCGGGAGCGGGAGGTTGAGGTACGCCATCCGCACCTTCCCGCCGTTCACGTAATCACGCTTGAGGTTATCCATGGCGGCGTCATGCCACGTCTTGCAGTACGGGCACTGAAAGTCGCTGATCATCACCACCCACACGGTGCCCTTCTCCGCGCCCAACAGGCGACCGCGATCTGCGCGGAAAATGAGCGTCGAGTCCGTCAGCGAGTCGCCGCTCGCGGTCAACGCGACAGTCGTACCCGCGGCGGCTGGTGTGGCGGGCTTTGCGGCGGCGGATGCAGCGGCGGCGCCCGCGGCGGCATCCGCCTTGTTGCACGCCGAGAGGACGGATGCGCCGAGAATGCCAGCGATGGCGACGAGCAGAGCAGGGCGGAAGCGGCGCATGGCGGGAGTCAAAGACAGGTTGGACGACGGCGAGGCGGGAGTCGTTCGCTTGTCGTATACCCGAAGGCTAGCGGACCCACCGGACCGGCGGAACAGGGGCCGGTGAAGTCCGACTGACACCCCGGAGACCCCCGCGCCGTAGGTTTCGGTATACTGTGCATATCGTGCGACATTTTCTTCGACTCCGCTTGGCGCTCGGCGCCGCCCTGCTCGTTGCGGCCTGGTCGGCGCTGTTCCCGTCATCGCTGACGGCGCACCAGCCGGCTGGGGCGCCTTTGCCGTCGCCCGTCGGCTATGTGAATGACTTCGCGGGCGTGATTCCCGCCGACGCCAAGGCGCGACTCGAAGCGCTCGCGGTGCAGCTCAACGCGACCACTCGTGGCGATATGGTCATCGTCACGCTCCCCGATCTCGGGGGGCGCCCGGTGTCCGAGGTCGCCCTACGTCTCGGACGCGAGTGGAAGATCGGCGCCGATGCCCCCATCGGCGATCAGACACGGAACGCCGGTGTCGTGATTCTCGTGGTCCCGAAGGAGACCTCGTCAGACGGCGGGCATTGCCGCATCGAGGTCGGTCAGGGGGCCGAAGGGTTCCTCACTGACGGTACAGTGGGGCAGCTGTGTCGCGATGCAGTCCCCCAGTTCAAGGCCCAAGACTACGCGGGGGCGATAGAGTATCTCGCCGCCTCGGTGGCCGATCGGTATGCGGAGGCGCTGGGTGTCACGGTGGACGGGCAGGCGCGTCCGGCGCGGCGCGCGCGCTCGCGCAAGGAGAACCCGCGGCCGTTCATCACGCTGCTGACGATCATCGCGGTGCTGATCGTCTTGAGCTCGAAGGGGGGACGGCGGCGGGGCTGTGTCGGTTGTCTCCCCATCCCCATCCCTGGGCCGCGCGGTGACTTTGGCGGCTTTAGTGGCGGTGGGTTCAGTGGCGGCGGCTTTGGTGGCGGAGGTGGTGGTGGATTCGGCGGTTTCGGCGGCGGCGGTGGCTTCAGCGGAGGTGGCGGTGGGTCTGACTGGTAAGCGCGGGGCAACGATGGATCTCGATGCGCTGGTGAGCCAGCTGCGGCAGCTCCACGGGCCGTCGCTGGTGGCAGCGGTGCTGTACGGCTCGGCCGCCGGCGACGATCACATTGCGGGGCATTCGGATCAGAACGTGCTGGTCATTGTCGATTCGCTCGACATCAGCGTCCTGCAGGCGCTGGGGCAGACCGCGCGTGCCTGGCAGGAGGCCGGCAATCCGCCGCCACTCATGCTGACACGGCAGGAGTGGATGGGGTCGGCCGATGTCTTCCCCATGGAGTACGCCGACATTCTCGAGCGGCATCGCGTGCTGGCGGGGACGCTGCCCCTCGATGGGATTGCGGTGCATCCGGCGCATCTGCGCCTGCAGCTCGAACAGGAGGCGCTGGGGAAGCTGCTGCGCCTGCGCCGCGCCACCATGACCGCCGCCGCCGACGTCACACGCCAGCGCGAAGTCCTGCGCGCCAGCCTGAGTGCGATGCTCGTAATTTTCCGGAGCGTGCTCCGGTTGCACGGCGAACGGCCGCCGCAGGCGGCGGCGGATGTGGTGTCAGTAATGGCCGCCCGTTGTGGACTGGCCGCCCAACCGTTTCTCACGGTCCTGCGCCTCGTGCGTGGTGAGACGGTGCCGGATGGCGAGATCGACGGGTTGCTCACGGTGTATCTGCACGGCGTGGAAGCGCTCACGCGATACATCGATCAGTACCCGGTGTCCGACGGTGCGCCTGGACGCGATCCGTCCTGATCGCGTTCGGCCGCACACGATGCGAGCCGGCGTCTCCGGTGTATCTGTGGTTGTTCGTTCCCTCACTCCCGATTCCTTGCGAGGACTATTCATGTCTCCCGTGCAGTCCCTGAGCGCGCCCGTGCGCGCCCGATCTTCCGCGCCGTCGCGTCTGCGCGCGTTTGCCGCACGTGCCGCCCTCCTGATGCCCTTGCTGCTCAGCGCGTGCGGCTACAACAGCATTCAGTCGTACGATGAGCAGGCGGCGCAGGCCAAGCAGAACATCGACGCGCAGCTGCAGCGTCGGGCCGACCTCATTGGCAATCTGGTGGCAACCGTCAAAGGCTTCGCGCAGCAGGAGAGCGATGTCTTCGTCGGTATCGCGAAGGCACGTGCCGGGCTGACGGGTGCCCTGCAGAAGACGGGTGGATCGGATCCGGCGGAGTTGGCCAACGCCAACCAGGCGCTCACGTCGTCGCTCGCGCGTTTGAACGTGGTCATCGAGGCCTATCCGCAGCTCAAGTCTGATCAGGGCTTCCTGAAGCTTCAGGACGAGCTGACGGGCACGGAAAACCGCATTGCCGTCGCGCGCACCGACTACAACGCGACCGTGAAGACCTACAACGAGTACATCCGCCAGTTTCCGCAGGTGCTGACGGCCAAGGCCACCGGGGCCAAGGCGCGCACGTACTTCGAAGTCACCGATGCCGCCGCGCGCGTGGCGCCGACGGTGGACTTCAGCAAGCCCAAGTCGTAAGCCTGCGGTAAGCCCCAATCCGCAGCCGCCATCGGCTGCGTGAACGGGAGCGGCACGTCGACGGTGAGCCGCGGTGCGACTCCAGCCCCTCCGCTGGATACGCGCCGAGACCCACCGCCGACGTGCTTTTTGCTACCGGTTCTTCTCGTACAGCAGATTGCGCGGCGCCACTTTCCACTCGTACCACCGCAGAATCGGCTGGCCGCCGTTTACGGCGGGATCGCTCCGGTCGCTCTTGATTTGCGCGCGGATCTTTGCCCCAATGATGTCATTCCCGTCGTTCAGCGTGTCCGCGTCGAGGCCGTTGTAGGCCGTACGCTCCGCCCCGTTCACGAAGAGCAGCCGCGCCGTAAAATCCTCCACGCCGGCGGCCATCACCTGGCCGATGGGTTGACCCGTGTTGGTGAACGACGCGGCGCGGTACAGCGCGCGCTCCGTGCTGTTCCGCCAGTACACCACCGCGCTCAGTTTCTGGATGGTGGTGCCCGACCGCGTGAGCAGCAGACTGTCGATCCCGGCACTGCGACCGAGTAACGTCGCCACGTTCAGAAACTGGATGCGAAAGCGACCGTTTCCCTGATCGGCCACGGAGTTGAGCAGCAGCAAACGACGCGTCGTGCCGACTTGCAGGCGCGCGAGGTCACCGGCCGCCAGCTGCAACGTGCTCGTGCCTTTCAGGAACTCGATGCAGGTGGCACCGCAGTTGCCGCCCGCCGGATAGGTCGGCGAGGCATTGCCGTCGTCGTAGATGGAATAGACCGGGGCCTCGGCGGGCGCGTATGGGACCGACAGCACGGAAATCGTGTCGTTGAACGTGGCGAGACTGGCGAACGTGGTCGAACTCTCCATCGAGATGCCCGCATCCTGCAGATCGCGGGCCAGCGACAGGCCCACAAAACGGGCGTTGCGGTCCACGCTTTCCCTGACCGTCCAGCCGCGACGCGCTTGCCAGCTGCTCACCGTGAAGCGCGTCGCGCTCGTGATGAGCACCAGCGCGATGGTCATGGAGATGAGGACTTCCGCAATCGTAAATCCGCGGCGCGTCCGACGCGGGCGAGACCTCGTGATGAAACTCATCAGCGCACCCCGGACAGGCCGTTGCCACGGAAGAAGGAGGTCGTGAGCTGGACGGGTTGGGAGCCCCGCGGATACACGACCGTGATATCAATGCGGATCAGATTGTTGCGCGTCTGGGTGACCGTCAGGGTGCGCACAAACTTTCCGCCCGCCGAGACCTGCCCGTCATTGCTCAGCGCCACCGCGCTCTCCGAGGTAATCAGCCAGGGGTCCCGCGTGCGCACCTCCTCCAGATAACCGCGGGCGATGGCGATGGCGCTGGTGCGGTTCTGCGCCAGCGTCTGCATGGTGACGGTCTGCGCATTGGCGCCAGCCAGCGACATCAAGCCGACGGTCAGCAGGATGATCGCGACCAGCATGGACACGAGCGTAAAGCCCCGGCGGCGCGGATGGCGCGCCGTGTGATGTCGACGCGCGGTCATTGCCAGGCTCCGTTATGCCACGTCCACAGCCGGACACTGCCCGCCGGTGACACCGCGACGGCCGCAACGGCCGATGCGCTCGTGGCGTGGCGAATGTACACGACCCCGCTGGTCCCCATCGGCGCGGGGAGTCCCCGTGAATCGATGTTGATCTTGGCCGAGGCGAATGTGATCGCGCTGGATGACGCGTCTCCGGCGATGGCACTCACACTGCCACGACCGAAGTTGACGCGCGTCGGCAGTGTGCGCGTCGCGAAGCCGCGAAGCGCATCACGCTCGGCGATCGTTTCACCGAAGAGGCCGTCCGCATCGGTGTCCAGGAAGCCCGTGTACGTGCGACTATCTTCGACAAAGGTGACCCGTACGCTGCCGCGCGTCGATAAGGCGCGGGTGCGCGCGAGATCGATGTCTTGCGCGAGCTGCATGCCCGCCAGCTGCACCTCTGTCTCGGGCGATATGCGCAACTTGGGCAGCACCATCGCGGTCATCGTGCCAATCATGATCATCACGATCACGAGCTCGATGAGCGTGAATCCTCGGCGCGTACGCGCCTGACGCGGACCCGCATTCGCGTGCATCGGTATGGCTAATCCGATCGGTCGCATGGTCATCTCAGTAGAGCGGACGGAAGGCCGTCTGCAATACGGTGCCGACCGATGGCGTCCCGGGCGGTAGTCGCTCGGGGAATCGGAAGTTCACATCAAAGGCCCACTGGCGCGTGGGGGCAGAGTAGTAGGCCCCGCCGTTGGTGGTGTTGCCCCACAGTCCCGTCGAGTACTGGTTGGTGAACAGCGACACCAGCGAGCCGGTGTACTTGAACACGACGCCACTCCAGTTCTCGAGAAAACGCGGGAAGTTCTCAAGGCCACCGCCGTAGGCCGGCGACGAACAGCCGGTGCGTGCGTAGTCGCACTGTGTGGGCGAGTGCCCCGCCAGAATAGCCGCGTTCACGGTGGTCGTCTTCGCCACGCGTTGCGCCATGGTCATCTGCTGGACGTCACACCAACCGGTGCTCGCGCTCGTGCAACGGCTGGCCGATACTACCGGCGCTGCGTTGAGCATGGCGGGGTTGGGCGGATTGCTGAGGAACGTCACCGCGTCGGCCATCAGCGCGGCGGGACGCCACACCACGGTGTTGTAGTCGCCGAGCACATACATGGGACGAGAGGTGGCAATGGTCAGGCCACCGGTGTCCGTGACGACGCGCGACTTGGGCAGCTGGGTGCCGCCCCGGAGGCGTACCGCGAGATAATCGTTGTTGGCGTTGTTGACGGTGGGCGTATTGAACGCGAAGTACAGCACGCGCGGTGCGCGCGTGGCCTGCGCGCTGTCCGACCAGATGCGCAGCGAGTCGAGGTACACGTCTACCAGATCGGGCATCTTGTCTTCGCGCCCCTCATAGAACGCGTTCACGCGCGGCTTGAAGATGCGTCGGCACGCCGCCGTCGACGGAACCGTCAATCCGGCCGAGCGCACGATCACCAGCGAGTCGCAAAACTGCGTCTTCATGGTGTTGGTGTCGGCAATCTGGAACACACCACTCTTCACGGTGATGTACCAGTCCGACTTCCAGGCCATCTTCACGTCCTGCACCATTGGGCT
>CALQGY020000024.1 GCA_943330235.2 Candidatus Kuenenia stuttgartensis | reverse complement strand
CGGGCGACGATACCGCGGGCGACGATGTGGTGGCCGTCGCGTATGCCACGCAGCAGCGCGATGCGTTGGCGTCGATGCCTGCGGTCCTGAGCGCGCTGCCTTGCGCGACGATTCCGCTGATGGCGAGCGAGCTGACCGGGTTGGACGCGCTGCGTCGCTTCGCGGCGATCGCGAGCGGCGCGATGCCGCAGACGGACGGCGCGTCGATCTCGACGGGCCCGCTATTGCCCACTGCGCCCGCCGGCTTCGGCGATCTCGACGCGTTGGTGGCGCAGATCGCGGCGGATGGGCACGGCGTGGTGATGACCATGGGAAAGGGCGGCGTGGGGAAGACCTCGATGGCCGCTTCGATTGCGTTGGCGCTCGCGCGCGCGGGGCATCGCGTTCATCTGTCCACCACCGATCCCGCGGCACATGTCGCGGCGGCCGTGGGTCCGCATGCGCTCGCGTCGTTGACGGTGAGTCGTATCGACCCGGTGCAGGAGACGGCGTTGTACGCGCAGGAGGTCTTGCGTGCGGCGGATGTCGCGGCCGCTGCGTCGGGCGGGCTGGCGGCCGATGAGCGCGCGCTGCTCGAGGAGGATCTGCGCTCGCCATGCACTGAGGAGATTGCCGTCTTTCGCGCGTTCGCGCGCACGGTGGACGAGGCGCAGGACGCGTTCGTGGTGCTGGACACGGCACCCACGGGGCACACGTTGCTGCTGCTGGACGCGGCGGAGAGTTATCACCGCGAAGTGGCCCGCACAGCAGGGGCGCATGTACCCGAATCGGTGCGGGTCTTGTTGCCGCGACTGCGCGACGCCCGCTACACGAAGATTCTGGTGGTGACGCTCGCGGAGGCGACGCCGGTGCATGAGGCGTCGCGGTTGCAAGACGAACTGCGGCGCGCCGGGATCGAGCCGTATGGGTGGGTGGTGAATGCAAGCCTGGCCGCGAGCGGCACGCGGCATCCGTTGCTCGCGGCGCGTGCGTCGTTGGAAGTGCCGTACCTGATGCAGGTGCGGGATGCATTGAGCGCGCGCGCGTGGCTGGTGCCGTGGCGGCGTGGGGTCGACGTCAGGCGGTAAGACGACGCGCCGGTTGGACCATCAGCACCAACACCGCGACCGACAGCAGCGCGCACGCGACCTGCGCCACGTTCATGGAGCGCGCGGACGTGCCGTCAAAGTACGAGGAGACCAGTGCACTGACGGAGGCGCCAGTGACCATCTGGATCGCGCTCATGAGCGCGCTGGCGACGCCGGCCACCTGCGGCACGGGTTCAAGCGCGCCCTGCACGACGTTCGGGCGCACCATGCCGTGTCCGACAAAGCCCACCACCGCGAGCGGCACGATGGCCAGCACGCTCACCACGCCGGCCAGCGAGAGCCCGAGCATGATGACGGCGGTGCCGGTGATGGCTGCCATGCCCCATGTCACGAGCGTCAGGTGCGGCACGCCGCGTCGGCTGAGGCGCGCGTTGGAGATGGATCCGGTCATCAGGCCGAGCGACGAACAGGCGAAGAGCAGGCCGTACGTGCGTTTGGTGACGCCCAACACGCCAATGAGCACCAGTGATGAGCCGGTGATGTAGGCGAAGAGTGCGCCGAAGTTGAGCGCCGCCATGAGAATGAAGCCCAGACTCAGTCGCTGACGCAGCACGCGCGCGTAGCCGGCGCGCACGCGCGCGAGGTGATCGCGTACCGACGAGACATCGTGCTGCGCCGGCGCCAATGATTCGTCGAGGGTGAACCAGGCGATGCACACCAGCACCGTTGCACCGGCGGCGAGCGTGCCGTAGATGGCGCGCCAACCGCCGATGGCCGCGACGAGCACGCCCACCGTTGGCGCAATGACTGGCGCAATACCGGCGGCCAGGTTCACGTAGGACTGACGCACGCGCGCTTCGGTGCCGGCGAAGAGATCGCGCACCATCGCGACGACGATCACAAAGCCGGTGCCCGCGCCCGCGCCCATCAACAGCCGCCACACGAGCAACGCGTTCAACGAGCTAGAGCCGGCCGCGCACGCGCCGCAGACGGCGTAGAGCGCGGTCCCGGCGATGAGCACGGGGCGTCGGCCGAGATGATCGGACACGGGCCCGGAGATGAGTGGTGCGCAGGCGAAGCCGATCATGAACGTGCTCAGCGTCAACGCCGCCTGTCCAACCGTGACACCGAACGAGGCGGCGGTATCGGCGAGCACGGGCAGGCTCATGTCCGTGGCAAACGCCGACAGCGTCGCCAGCCCCGCCAGCAGCAGCGTGAGCAGCGGCGAGCGGGCGGGGAGACGGCGGCGCGGTAGCGTGGACATCCGACTAAGCTAGCCACGAGGCGGTACTTCGGGACGTAGATTCGCTCATGACCAACTCTTTCGTCGAAGGCCTTCGCCGCGCGAATCGCGTGCATCGGGCGGTTGTTGCTCTCGCGGTCGTGGGCGTGCTCGTACTGTCACGGATCCCCACGGCCGCAGCGCACACGGCGCCGTCGCACACGGCGCGGTCGCACACGGCGCGGTCGCGCGCGACGACGACCGCGTCGCGGCCAACGCGATCAGCGTCTCCTCGCAGCGCCCTCGCCCGACCCGCCGCGACCTACGTGGGCTCGCAGCCCTGCGCCGAGTGCCACGCGGCCGTGTTTGAGACGTGGTCCAAGACGCGCATGGCCAACGTCGTGGTGGACCCGCGGAAACGCCCCGAGGCGGTGCTGCCGGATTTCTCCAAGCCCGATCCGCTACTGACGTTCAAGTTAGAAGACGTCGCGCTCGTGTACGGCAGCAAGTGGAAGCAGCGCTACTTCACCAAGGTCGGAAACGACTACTTCCCGCTCTCGGCGCAGTGGGACATCACGCACAAATTGTGGCGCGCGTACTTCGTGCAGCCCAACACCGACTGGTGGGTACCGTTCTATCCGGCGGACAACAAGCAGCGTCCGACCGGTCCGCTCTGCGATGGCTGTCATTCGGTGAACTACAACATCACCACCAAGACGGTCACCGAGTGGAACGTCGGGTGCGAACGGTGCCATGGGCCCGGCAGTGCGCACGTGGCGTCACCGGTGAAGGCCACCATCGTGAACCCGGCGCGTCTGGATTTCGTGCGCGCCAACGACACCTGTATCCAGTGTCATTCGCAGGGGCAGCCGCTGAGCAATCCCAAGCAGGGGCAGTACTACGACTGGCCGGTGGGGTTTGAGCAGGGGATGGCGCTCAAGGACTTCTGGAAGCTGGAAGAGCACAAACCCGGTGAGCAGACGTTCACGCACTATCCCGACGGCACGGCGCACAAGAATCGCATGCAGGGCAACGACTTCGTGCAGAGCGTGATGTACCGGCGCGGTGTCACCTGCTTTGACTGCCACAACGTGCACGGCACCGCGAACAGCGCCGACCTGAAGAAGCCCGCGCAGGCGCTCTGTCTCAGTTGTCACGGACCGGCGTCCAAGAACGGTCCGCGCGCGGCCAGCGTGGAGGCGCACACGCATCATGCCAGCGGGAGCCCGGGCAGCGAGTGCGTAAGCTGTCACATGCCGAAAATCGAGCAGACCATTGCCGACGTGAACGTGCGCAGTCACACGTTCGCGTTTATCGGCCCAACGCTCACCACGCAGTTCAAGATGCCGAACGCGTGCAATGCGTGTCACACCGACAAGAGCACGGCGTGGGCCCGCGAGGCGCTGCAGGGCTGGTCGAACGTGTCGCCGTGGCGCGGGCCCTGAGTCTGCGCCACGGACGTCGCGCCCGCGCTAACCGAGTGTGGGCGGCAGCGCCGCATCCGTAAACGTCACCGGCTGCACATCCGCCTCATTCACCAGCAGCCGGAAAACATCAGGGCGCGCGTAGTGCCCCGTGACATCAAAATCGAACTTGCCGCGAATGGTCGCGCCGATGTCGATGTCGGCCGTGAGCAGCGCTTCGCCCTCAATGGCGGGACCGGCCAGCACGGTGCCAAACGGATCGATGATGCAGCTCCCGCCGCGCGAGACCACTTCGTTCGGATCATCACCGTGTTGCCGTTCGCCGGGGTAATCGGCGCGACGCGCGAAGTGGTTGGCGCTGAGCACAAAGCAGCGTCCCTCCATGGCGATGTGGCGCATGGTGGGGATCCACGTTTCGCGGCTGTCGGCGGTGGGGGCGCAGTAGATCTGAATGCCCTTGGCGTAGTGCGCGGTGCGCAGCAGCGGCATGTAGTTCTCCCAGCAAATTACCGCGCCCAACTTGCCCAGCGGTGTGTCGAGGACCGGCATGGTGGAGCCGTTGCCGAAGCCCCAGATCAGCCGCTCGGACGCGGTGGGCATGAGCTTCCGGTGTTTGCCGAGCAGGGATCCGTCAGGCGCGAAGAAGAGCACGGTGCAGTAGAGCGTGCCGCCGTCCCGCTCGATGACGCCCACCACGAGATACATCGTGTGGCGCGCGGCGATCTCGCCGATGCGCGTGCACTGCGGGCCCGGCACGACAATGGCGCCTTCCCAGTAGCGACGGAAGGCCTCGCGCCCCGCCTCGGTGCGCGATCCCACCACGGCGCCAAAGTCGGAGCCGCGCGGATAGCCTCCCACAAAGGCCTCCGGGAAGAGCAGCAGACTCGCGCCTTCGCTTGCGGCGCGCGCACTGAACTCCGCGATGCGCTCAAGGGCTACGTCCGTGGACGGAGCGGGAGCGATCTGCGCGACCGCGACGCGACTGGTGGGCAGGGACATGGGCGTTGGTGCGGGCGATGGGGGAGGGTGGGGCGGCTGGTGCGTTATGCGCTGGACGCGGTCTTGCCGAGGAATATGCGCGTGTTACGTAGGATCGGTACGGCGTCGTGGTGCGCGCGTGGCGACGCCCCGGTTCGCATAGGGTTGGGCCGTCGGCTGGTGTTATGCCTCTGTCCGGCCGGTGTGTCGACCCAGCGATGGCTGGAGGCTGCCGGCTCCTGCCCTCCTGCCATGATGTCTCGGTCCCTCGGCGTGGCGCCCGCGCTGCTCGCGGCGCTCGTGTGCTCCACCGCCTCGCCCTGCCGGCTCCTCGCACAAGCACCACCCGCGAAAACCATCACGCTCGTGGGCGTGGTGCGCGACTCGGCGACGGGTGAGGTGCTGCCCAACGCGCGGGTCGGCGTGCTGTCGTCACCGCGTGCGGTGCAAACCAACGCCGACGGGCGCTTCACGTTGCTCGGCGTGACGGCCGGCGCGCAGACGGTACGCGTGCAGTACGTGGGCTATCGCCTGACCACCGTGAAGATCGTCACGGATACCCTCAAGGGGCCGCTGGTCATTCCCATGGCCAAGGCGGTCGTGCAACTGGCCACCGCCACCGTGCGGGCGCCCACCGACGAGGCGCCGACGGTGGTCGCCATCGGGCGCGATGCCAGCGTGCAGGCTATCTCCACCGCGCAGGTCGAAGCCATGCCGTCGGTTGGTGAAGCCGATGTCTTTCGCACGCTGCAGATGCTCCCGAGCGTGGCCGGTGCGGGCAACGGCACCGCGAGTTTGTCGGTGCGCGGCGGCACGCCCGATCAAAACCTCGTGCTGTTGGACGGGATGACGGTTTATCACGTGGACCACTTCTTCGGATTGTTCAGCGCGTTCAACACCGACGCGCTCAAGGACATTCAGCTCTACGCCGGCGGTTTTCCCGCGCGTTACGGCGGCCGCGTGTCGTCGGTGCTGGACCTGACCGGCAAGGCCGGCGATGAGCATCAGATGCGCGCCAGCGGTGGTGTGAGCTTACTCAGCGCGCGCGGCGTACTGGAAATTCCGTTGGGGCGCGGCAGTGTGCTCATCTCGGGGCGTCGCTCGTATACGGACGTCATCAAGAGCAGCCTCTACTCCAAGCTGTTCAGCTTCGCGCGACAGGGATCTACGTCTACCGGCGCAGGCGCCGCCGGCGGCCCCGGTGGCCGCTTTGGTGGACCTGGTGGGCGCTTCCAGGCGCAGCAGGTGGATCCGTCGTTCTACTTCTACGACTTCAACACCAAGCTCACCTATCGGCCCACCAGCAAGGATGTGGCGACGGTGAGCGTCTATCGCAGCCTCGACAATCTCGACCAGTCGCAAGCCGTGGGCGGTGGGTTCTCGCGCTTCAACCCCACCGGACCGACTACCACCACCGATACGCCCACGCTCAACGATCTCACGGTGTGGGGCAATCAGGGCGCGAGCGGGCGCTGGTTCCGGCAGTGGAACGACCGCATCACCTCCGACGCCATGGTGGCATCATCGCGCTACACCAGCGATGGCGACCGCACCGCGAGTGGCGGGCTGCCATCCGGCGGCGCGCGGTTCAACTTCGGCTTCACCGAAGCGAACACCGTGGAGGATCTGACCGCGCGGCTGGAGAACGTGGTCGATCTCGCCTCGTGGTCGCGCGTGGAGTTTGGCGTCTGGCACGCCACCAATCACGTCACGTACGCGTTCAACGTGGGGACCACCGACACGTTGCAGCGCAACCGCAACACGACGCGCGATGGTCGCTCCACGATGGACGCGGTGTATCTGCAGCACACGTGGACGCCCGTGCCGAGTGTGGACGTGACCACCGGTGTACGCGCCAACCACTACGATGCGACCGGCCAGACGTATACCGAACCGCGGGTGAACGCGGGGTGGCAGCTCACGCCGGCGCTTCGCCTCAAGGGCGCGTGGGGGCGCTATCACCAGTTTGTGAATCGCGTGGAGAACGAAGACGTGCTGCAAGGCAGTCGCGATTTCTGGCTGCTGGCGGACACCACGTTGTTGCCGCAGGCCTCCACGCACACCATCGTGGGCTTCCTGTACGACCGTCCGGCGTGGGCGCTCAACGTGGAGGCGTACGATAAGACGCTGGAACACGCGACGCTGTTCTCGCGGCGCTATCGACAGGCGTTTGGTGTGAACACGGGCTCGTTCTTCTTCCTGGGGGACGGCCACGCGCGCGGTCTCGAATTCCTGCTCGAGAAAAAGCTCGGCGCCGTCACCGGATGGCTCAGCTACACGCTGGCCAAGACCAGCAACCGTTTCGAGAACGTGGACCTCGGTCAGGAGTTCCCAAGCTCGCTGGATCAACGGCATGAGCTGAAAGGCTTCGGCTCGTGGCAGGTGGGCAAGTGGGAGCTGTCCGCGACCGCGCTGTACGGCTCGGGGCGGCCGTATACGGCGCCCATCAGCCAGTATCAGCTCAAACTGCTGGATGGCCGCATGCAGACGTACATCAACGTGAGCGACAAGAACAGTCAGCGGCTGCCATCGTATCAACGTGCCGATCTCGGTGCGTCGCGCATCATGCACACCGACGGCGCGTTCGATTGGCGCCTGGGGGTGTCGCTTTACAACATCACCAACCGCCAGAACGTGTCATTCCGCAAGTTCGACCTGAGCACGACGCCCATGACCCTCACGGACGTGTCGCAGCTGGGCTTCACGCCCAGTATTGATGTGAAGCTCACGCTGCGCGGTTTGCGTGACCGGCAGTCGCGAGGATCCCGCTGATGCGCGCCTCAACAGGCCAGGCCCTCACCGGCCATGCCATCACCGGCGATGCGATCACCGGCCATGCCATCACCGGCAGCGTGCTGGCGCCACGTCGTCGCGCGGCGTCGCTGGCGAGTGCCGCCGTCGTCGTCGCGGGTCTCTTCGCTGGCGCCTGTGGCGATCCCAGTGCCACGTCACCGGAACAGCGCGACGCGGTCGTTCGCGCGTATCTGTACGCGGGGCTGCCCGTGAACGACATCCGCCTCACGTGGACGGCACCCATCGGCACATCGGATACCACAACGGCCGCGGCCGCGCAGCCCATCAATGACGCGACCGTGGTGCTGGTGAAGAGCGGCGTGCGCTATGCGCTCGCGAAGTCGGCCGGTGACAGCGGCTATTACCAGTACAACGGCACCAATCTCACCGTGCGTGAAGGCGATGTGTTCACGCTGGAAGCGACCGCCGGCGGGCGCACGTTGTCGGCGCGGACCGTCGTGCCCATTCGTCCGTCCGGCGCGCGCGTGGCGTCGTCAACGCTCACGATTCCGACGTTCACGTTCGGCCCCGGTGGTCCCGGCGGACCGGGTAACCGCCCCGATTTCTCGTCCGCGGTCACGCAGGTGCATTGGACGCGCACCGCGGGGGCGTTGTACTTCGTCACCCTCGAGAATGTCGAAGCCACGCCAACGGCCATCGAGTTCGACTTCCCCGGCGGCATTCGCGGGCGTCGTCGCATCGTGTTTCCGCCCACGGCGGCGGACAGCCTGCCGGTGAACGCGCTGGGGCTCCCGTATTACGGTCGCTACGTCGTGAACGTGTGGCGCGTGAACGAAGAGTACGCGCAGCTGTACGCGACGCTGCAGCAGGATTCGCGCGATCTCAACGAACCGTTCACGAATATCGTTGGCGGCCTCGGCGTCTTCACCGCATTTGCCGCAGACACCACGAGCGTGGTGGTCGTGAAGAAGTAGACACTATGTGATGCGGGAAACGAAACGGGCGCCGGGAAGAATCCCGGCGCCCGTTTTGTCATCACCCAACACGTCGACTTACGGCGTCTTCATGTTCGGGTTGTTGTCACGCTCGGCGCGCGGCAGCGGGTAGCAGGTCTGCGTGCCCGTGTTCGCGTAGCCCGGCTTGAAGTAGGCCGCGCCCGACGCCGTGACGCCGGGGGTGGCGGCCGGCGCGCGGCGGAAATCCGCCAGGTGCTTGCCTTCAAGGTAGAACTCGAACGCGCGCTGGAAGAACAGCTCGGCCAAGACGCTGGTTGCGTCGGTGGCGCCCGCATACGCGGCCTGGCCGTTGGCGGCACGGCGCGCGTTGATGAGCGTGAGCTGCTGCGTCACGTCCTTCGAGGCCTCGGCGGCGATGTAGTCGGCTTCGAGCTTCGAGGCCAACCGCATGGACGACGCGAACCCGGAGTACTTGAACTGCTGGTAGAACCCACCCGGCACCGCGTCCTGCCCAACGAGTGTGGTCAGACCCTGCGAGCCGGGGATGCCGGCAACGGGGGCCTTGAACAGCACGCGCGGGTCGGTGGTGCGGTAGAGCGGCGCCACGCTGATCGCGGGGCGGTTGAACGTGAAGTTGTAGATCTGGTTCGACAGGCGCGTGCGGCTGTTCGCATCGTCCGTGTAGCGCATGTCGAAGTTGAAGCCGGCCGGCACGGCGTTCGCGTCGGCGAGGGCACCGGCCGCGTCACCCTTCTGCAGCTTCGCGCGGGCACGACCCACGAGTGCGGCGTTGGCGAGGGCGATACCGTCGGTGGTGGCGTTGGCCTTGCCGATGTCGATACCCTTGCCGAACCAGTACGACGCCGAGTCGAGCATCTGCGCCGTCGTGAGCTCCGGGCCGGACGACAGGGAACCCGTGCAGAAGTCCGTCGCCATCATCAGGATCGCGTAGCCGCGGAACGTTGCGGCGCGGGCGAAGTTGATGTTGGTGGTGGGCGTCGGGAGCGTGAGATCGAGGACGATCTTGGCCGAAGCGGCCGCGAGCGAAATCGGTGCCCAGACGTCGGACTGCAGCGAGCTGTTGAGATCGGACACGGTCCGGTAGCCGAACTCGTTACGGGTCGGGAACGTGTCAGAGATGTTGCCTTCCTGCGTGAACCACGCGCTGTACAGGGCCATCCAGCCCAGTGCGGTCGCGAAGTTCTGCTGGGCGGACAGCGCCAGCGTGGTGGCGCCCGACGTCGGATCGACCGTGGCGGCGTCAATCACGTTGGGGTTGGTCACCTGCAGGAATTCGTTGGAGCAGGCCGTAGCGCTCACGAGGAGCGCGGTACCGGCCACGGTGCGCGTAACCGCGCGTCGGATCGAATGCATGCTGATCATCTCGCGGTCAGAAGTTGAAATTGAAGCGAAGAACGGTCTTCTTCGGGTTCGGCAGCGTCAGGAAGTCCTGGCGGGAGAACGCGCCAGCCTGCGCGTTGACCTCGGGGTCCGCGCCCGAGTAGTCGGTCCAGAGCTTGATGTTCTGCATCGCGAGCGTGACGGACAGGCCGTCGATGTAGCCGCCCATGCGCTTGGCCACCGAGTTCGGCACGGTGTACGTGGCCGAGATTTCGCGGAGGCGGATGAAGTCACCCTTCTCGAGGTAGCCGTCGATCACGTCGTTGACCGTGGCGGAATTGCCCTTCGTGGTCACGAACGCCGGCTGGCCTGGGGTGGGGTTGCCGAAGCGACGCAGCCGCTCTGTGGGGGACAACGCCAGCGTGTCGAGACGCAGGTTGGAGCGCACGAGCTGCGTTTCACGGAAGAACGCCGTGTTGTTCTGCACCATGAAATTGCGCTTCGCGTCGAGTAGCGCGCTGACGCGGAGGCTCTTAAACAGCGTCACCGTGTTGGTGAGGTTCCACTCGAGCGTGGGGAAGAGGTTGCCCATCGGCGTCAGCGTGTCGCTGACGATGACCTTCTTCGTGGCCAGGTCGATGGACTGGATCTTCTTGGAGACGAACACGCCCAGCTGCTGCCCGACGAGCGCACGACCGGCGCCGCCGAGGACGAACGGGAGCACCGGGCCGTCCGCGTTGCTGAGGCTCGTGAGCTCGTTGTGCAGCGTGTTGGCGCCGGCGCGGATGTCCCAGCGCACGTTCTTCGTGTTGAGCGCGCTGATGTTCAGGGCCAGTTCGAGACCGCTGTTCACCACCGAGCCGATGTTCTGGAGCGGGTTGGACGAGAAGCCCAGCGACGGCGGGATCGGACGCGCGATGATCAGGTCGTTCGTGGTCTTCTTGAAGTACGTGAGTTCCGCGGAGACCTTGTTGCTGAAGAAGCCGGCATCGAGGCCTGCTTCGAATTCCGCGCCGCGTTCCGGCTTGAGGTTGGCGTTACCCGGGTTACCCGGGATGGCGCCGGCGGTCGTGCTGCCGGTGATGTTGTACGCGGCCGACACGAGCGTGTTGAGCGCGTCGCCCGGATTCGGCGAGCGGCCCGTGGTGCCCCACGCGGCGCGCAGGCGCAGCGTGTTGACGTACTTCGAGAACGACTGGAAGAAATCTTCTTCGGAGATGGCCCAGCTACCGCCGATCTTGGGCAGGTAGAACGCCGGGGCATTGAGACCGAACGACGAGTTCTTGTCCACGCGCATGCCGAACTGCACGAAGCGCTTGTTCTGATTGCCGATCTGCAGCTGCGTGAGGTAGCCGAACTGACGCTGTTCGGTGAACCCGCCGCCGCCGGTCGTGGTCGCGGCCGAGCTGATCGAGTTGTTGGCGTTGGTGACGAAGCCGATACCGGTGGACGTCAGCAGCGCGTTGCGCGACGAGATGACCTGGAGGCCGAAGGAGAGATTCGTCTCCCAATCCGCGCCCCATCCCTTCTTCATGTTGCCGAGGTAATCGAACGTGTAGCGCTCGGCATCGCGCGACTGCGACGAGTTGCTGCCGCCGTCGGTGAGGCCGCCGTACCAGAGGCTGTCGTTCTTCGGGAAGTAGCTGCGCTGGTTGTCCGCGGCGAAGTCCATACCGCCGGTGAAGCGGTTGCTGAACCACTCGAACGGCTGGTAGTTGGCCGTGATGTTCGTCGTCACGCGGTGCGTGAGCAGGCGACGCTGGATGGACGAGATGGCGTTCAGGTGACGCGAGGGCTGGTACCAGCCATCAGCGGTGAGCTGCTGGTTGGCCGCGTCGCTGCGCGTGAGCGGGCTGCCCAGCAGGCCGCCACCGAGGTAGCCCTGCGTGTTGTTGTCGTTGTCCGGGAGGTCAACCTGGCTCTGCGTGAGCCCGAGGCCCGCTTCCACGTTCAACTTCGAGTTCACGACGTAGTTCACGTTCGTGCGCACGTTGTAGCGGTTGTAACGGTTGTTCGGCAGCGTGCCGGAGGTGTTGTCCGAGCCGTACGACAGGGCGTAGCCATAGTTCTGGCCACCGCCGCGCGCGCTCCAGTTGATCACCTTGTCCGAGCCCTTACGGAACGCGCCGTAGCGCATCAGCGGGTTGTCGCGCACGAGATCGCCGACGTTCTTGCCACGGCAGAGCGGGTTGGTGCTGGTGGACAGGATCAACGCCGCGGTGCAGGCGCCGTAGTTGTCCGGCGGCGTGTAGCCGAGGTCCGACGAGCCCGACTCGATACGCAGCGTCTGGGCGAACGAGCTGGCACCCGGGCGCCCCTTCTTGGTGATGATCTGGATCACGCCGGCGGAGGCGTCGGCGCCGTACAGCGTGGCGGCGGCCGGGCCCTTCACGACTTCAATGCTCTCGATTTCTTCGGGATTGATGTCGTTCATGCGATCGAACACCTGACCGCTCTGTCCCGACGCGATCTGGCCTTCGTTGATCCGCACGCCGTCGATGAAGAGCAGCGGCTGATTGGACAAGTTGATGGACGACGCGCCGCGGATGCGGATGGTCGTCGCCGCGCCGGCGGTGCCGGACTGCGCGCTCAGCGCCACGCCCGGGACGCGCGACTGCAGCAGGTTGGCCACGCTCGTGATGGGCGCGTCCTTGATGACGTCCGCCGCAGACACCGTGGCCACCAAGGCGGCCTGCGCCTTGCGCTCCTGGTTGCCGGCCGTGCCGGTGACGACGACTTCGCTCAGGTTGATGACCGACTGCGTCATGCTGATGTTGAGCGTCACCGTTGCGCCCGCGCCGACGCGTGCCGTGTCGCTGGCGGACTTGTAGCCAATGCGGAACACCGAGATGCCCGTCGCGCCTGGCTTCAGGTTGGTGATCCGGTACTCGCCGTCTTTGTTGGTCTGTGCTTCGAACGCGGTGCCGCGAACGAGCACGCGTGCGTCGGCAATGGGAAGCTTTGTGGCGGCATCGGTCACTTTTCCGCTGATGGTGCCCGTCTGTGCGAACAGCGCACGGGTCGGGACGGCCAACAAGAGGACTGCAACGACGACGGCCAAGCGATGAATGATCGCTCGGAGGTGCATCTAGTCTCCTTCGTGGTGTGGATTGGAGCGCTGCGGGTGCGCGAGGGGCGAGCACGGCGGGCGTCGTCCGTCACGGTTGTGATCCGTGCGGTAACGATAGGCACCGTCCGGAGGACAATAAGCGTGTGCTGCCTCTGGTCAATACCGAGTTCTACGGTTGGACTACGGGTCCGAACCTGTCGTCCCCGACGTCCCCAATACGCCGATGCCGCTGGCGAAACGACCTATTGACGTTCGCCGGTGCACGGCGTCCTTTGTGTACAATGTCGCGGCAGTTTAATGCTTCCCCCACTTGCGCTCACTCCCCAATGCGATGTGCCCCCGCCGCACCGCCCATGGGGCCCAACGATGCCCCGCCCGCTCGCGCGCCGCGTTGGAGCGACGTTCGTGGTGTGCGCTGGTTTGAGCCGGCGGCCATGGCGCTCCTGCTGGCGGCCGTCGCAGCTCCCGCGGAGGGCGCGGCGCGAAGCGCCGGTCGCCCGTCACATCGCGTCATGGAGACCGCGCATGACGCGTCCGCGCATGACGCGTCCGCGCATCGCGCGTCCGCTCGGGTCGAAACGGGACGCATCGAGGGCGTAGCGATCCTTTCCAAGCGTCTCGCTAAGTCGCGGCTCCGGATGCGCGTCTACGACGAGCCGGGCGCCGCGGCACCGCCGACGTCGGAGCTGCCGCCCATGCGAAACGTGGTCATGTATCTCAAGAGCACCGCGGCGCTGCGGGCGGTGCGTGCGCCCGCGGTGCGTGCGCCCGCGGTGGGTGTCGCCCCGGTCATCCATCAGCGGGAGGAACGCTTCGATCCGCACGTGCTGCCCATCCAGGTGGGCGCCAGCGTGCAGTTCCCCAATGACGACCCGATCTTTCACAACGTCTTCTCGCTCTCACGCGCCGCTACGTTCGATCTCGGGCGGTTTCCGGCCGGCGTCAGCAAGTCCGTCGCCTTCACCAGCCCGGGCGTGGCCACGGTCTTCTGCCATATTCACGCCGACATGAGCGCGTTCGTGGTCGTGCTGGACCACCCGTTCTTCGTCGTGCCGGAACTCGATGGTACCTTCGTGCTGGATGGGGTCCCGGACGGGGACTACGAGCTCATGGCGTGGCACGAGCGCGTAAGACCGTTCTCGACCCGCATTCGCGTTGAGGCGGGGAAGACGGTCCGCGTCCGTGTCCTTGTACCGTTGCCGGATTCCGATCCGTGACGCCATCGCCGGCCGCGCCCGCACCGGCCACGCCGGTGCTCGGCACGCCGGCGCGCTCTGGGCGCCGAGCGTACGCCAAGACCTTGTGGGGCCGTGTGGCCCTGGCCAGCGCCATGATTGCGATCCTGACGGTCGTCGTCGCGTTCGTGTCGCTGCGCGTCTACGTCCAATCCGACGTGCGCGGTGTGCTGGTCACGGAATTACTCGCGCGTCAACAGGAAGTCATGCAGCTGCAGCGCGAACGCCAGATGCTCCTCCTGGCGGCCAGCTCGCTGATCTCGGCCAGCCCGACACTTCGAGCGGCCCTCGATACGCGCGGCTTCGACGGGGACGGCGCCTTCGCGGGATCGGCCGCCGCCGCCGACGCACAGCAGGCGACGCTTGAGCGCGAGGTGCGAAAGCTGGCCGCGGACATCGGGCGTGATCTGTTGGTCATCACCGATGAGGGCGGGCGCGTACTCGCCAGCGCCGGACGATCGGCGACGCTGCCGCGCGGGAAGGCGCTCATGGCGCTCCCCGCCGTGGCGAGCGCTCTGAGTACGGACAGCACGTCGGTTGACGCGGCGTTCGGCGTCCTCACGGTGGGCGGCTCGTTGATGCAGGTGAGCAGCGTTCCGGTCCTGCTGAATGGCTTTCCGGTGGGGGCGCTCGTGCTTGGCGATCGCCTCGATCGCCTCCTCGCCTCGGTGAACGGGGGCTCCTCGGCCTCGGTACTCGTCGAACGCGGTCGGATCCTGCAATCCTCGGTGCCCGCCCTCCCGGTTGGTTTGCCGTGGAGCCGCCCGGCACAGGCCACCGGACGCCCGTCCGCGGTGACCGTTGGGGACGATGAATTGCTGACGGCGGAAATCCCCCTTGGTCGGACGATCGAGGGTGAACCGATCACGCTTCATCTGCTGCAATCGCTCTCCGCCGCCTTACGACCGTTCGAGAACGGCCTCCGGTCGCGTTTTCTCATCGGCGGCCTGCTCGCCGTGGTGCTCGTGGCGCTCTTCACCGCGTCCGTCGCGCGCCGCTCGCTTCGCCCGCTGAATGAGTTCGTCGACTATCTGCGGGCGGGGGCGGAGCAACCCATGCTTGCGCCGTACGACTTGCCGTCGCGTACGACGGCGGTGGAAATCCAGACCACGGCGAACGCGTTCAACGGACTGCTGGACGGGATGCTGCACAAGCAAAACCAGCTGACCCGGCGTTCGGTCGAACTGATGGTGGCCAACGAGGTGCTCCGCACCGAAGTGCGGGAGCGCGAGCGCGCGGAAGCCGCGCTCCAGCAGAGCGAGGCGCAACTCCGTCAAGCGCAGAAGCTGGAGGCGCTCGGCACGCTCGCCGGCGGCGTTGCCCACGACTTCAACAACGTGCTCGCCGTCATCGGGGGCATGGCACAGGTCTTGGCGAGTGAATTGCCCGAGAACAGCGACATGCGGGCGGATATCGAGACCATCAGCGGGGCCTCACGCCGCGCCACGCTCTTGGTGCGGCAGTTGCTCGCCTTCAGCCGCAAGCAGGTACTCAAACCGCAGCAGATCGACATCAACGGGATCGTCAGCAGTATGCAGCCGTTATTCCCGCCGCTGCTGGGGCCTACCATTCGCCTCGAGTTGCGGTTGGCACCCGAATTGGCGCGTGTCACGGCGGATCCCACACAGATTGAGCAGATTCTGCTCAATCTGGTGGTCAATGCGCGCGATGCGATGCCCGTGGGTGGTTCCATCGTCGTCGAGACGGCGTCTGTCGTGTTCGATGCCGGCATGGCCGCTGCGACCGAGGCCATTGATGCCGGGCCGACGGTCCGTCTGACGGTGCGCGATACGGGGACCGGGATGGACGAGGCCACGCGCCGCCGGATTTTTGAGCCCTTCTTCACGACCAAGGCGGTCGGGCAGGGGACGGGACTCGGTCTCGCGACCGTGTACGGCATTGTCCGGCAGTCCGGCGGCGCGATTGCCGTGGACAGCGCACCCGGCAAGGGCACCACCTTCAGCCTGTACTTTCCGGTGGCCACGGGCGAGCTCACCGCTCAGGCCGCACGCGTGCGCGGCCTGAGCGGGGGCTCACGCGGGGCCGAGTCGGTGTTGTTGGTGGAGGATGAGCTGGACCTGCGGCTGCTGAACCGCCGCGTGCTCGAACACTCAGGCTATCGGGTCTTCGACGCGGCCGATGCCCGGTCTGCGGTCGAGGTGGCTGCCGCCTACCAGCGGGAGCACCACGCGCCGATTGACCTGCTGCTGACGGACGTCGTCCTGCCGGACCGCTCCGGCCTGACGCTCGCCGAGCAACTCCGCGAGCGCTATCCCTCGATGCGGGTGCTGTTCGTCTCAGGCTTCAACGACGAGGTCATTGCCCGCCACGGGCAACTGGCTGATGACTCGGCATTTCTCGAAAAACCGGTGCTTCCCGACGCCCTCGCGCATGCGGTGCGGTGTGTACTCGATGGGGTGCCTTTGGAATCCGACGACCGATAATGCCCATGATGCCATCCTTCTGTAGTCGCGGCGTGCGCGTCGCGACCGGTGTTCTGACGTTGGTCGCGCTCGCGTCGCCGGTGCGCGTTGCTTCGGCCCAGCGCCTCGCGGCCGAGACCCTCCTGGACGTCGAGGGGTGGAAAACCGACGACGGATCGCGCCTGTTGGCGCGCAATGGCGGGAAGCCGTCGTATAGCGTGCGGGGGTTCGGCTTCCTGGTGTACGAGGCGACGCGCGGGGTCACGCTCCGGGCGATCGGGTACGTCGATCAGACGGACTCGGACGAGTTCGAGAAGGGCATTGACTTGCTCTCCCTGCGCATTGCGCGATCGCGCGCCTTCACGGTTGAGGCGGGCAAGATTCTGATGCCACTGAGCGCCTTCGGACCGCGACGTTTTTCCGTCGCCAATCCGCTCATCGGTGGTCCGGATATGTATCCGACCCAGTATCCGTTGGGGGCCGTGGCCACTGGCGCTCGCGGGCATCTGGACTACAAGGCCGGGGTCGTCTCGCTGCCGCCGGTGAACGTGAAATACACCACGGCGCCGAGGGACCGGGCGCGCCCGGTGGTCGGGTTGGGGTGGAGCACCGGTCCGACCTTCCGGGTGGGCGCGTCGTACACGCAAGGCTCCTATCTCGGGGCCGCCACGGACGCGGCGATACCCGTGGGGGCCGTCTGGTCGCAGTTCCAGCAGCGGCTGGCGCTCTTTGATGCGCATTGGAGTCGCGGGTTTCTGGATGCCCGGGCGGAGCTGGCCCGGGCGTCGTACGAGGTGCCAACCATCGCGAAACCCGTGGTGGGTACCGGGTGGTACGGGGAGCTCCGGTATACCATCGCGCCCCGCTGGTTTGTGGCGACGCGCTATGAAGATTATGCCTACCCCTTCGTCAAGGGCTCCTCGCGCGTGCAGTGGACCGGGACCGTGGTGACCCAGCGAAATGGTGAGATAGGCCTTGGCTATCGGGCCACCTCCGACCTGCTGCTGAAAACGAGCCTGCGCCGCGACCACTGGCCGGTGCACGTATCGGCCAGCGGCCGAACCTTTCCGGACGGCTATGCGTTAGCCTTCCAGATGTCGTGGCACGCAAGCCTGACCGATCTGGTCTCGCGGCCCTGAGCGTTGCCCGTCGTGAACCGCCCATTCCGCCGTATAGGGCGTCCCCTTCCTGTCTCACTGCGTCTGCTCATGATCTTCCGCACGCCCTCACCGTTCGGCAACCGTAGGTCGGCCGTGTGTCTCGCGAGAACGCGCGACACGATGCCGCCCGTTGGGGAATGGTGACTACCCGCCAGCGACCGGGGGGGCCGCTCGGCCCCATTGTGTCCACCATTCCGGCGCGGAAGCCCGGCGTGGTGCGCGTGCTGGTGGTTGATGACTCGGCCTTGGTGCGCCGCATCTTATGCGATGCGCTGTCCAAGCATGACGACATCGAGGTCGTGGGGACCGCCACCGACCCATACGTGGCGCGCGAGCGCATTTTTCAGCTCCAGCCGGACGTGATGACGCTGGACATTGAAATGCCCCGCATGGATGGACTGACGTTCCTGTCCAAGCTGATGAAACACTACCCCCTCCCGGTGGTGGTGGTGAGCTCGCTGACGCCCACCAATAGCGAGACGGCGTGGCGCGCCCTCGCACTGGGGGCGGTGGAAGTCATCGCGAAGCCCGGCTCGTCGTTGGCCGCGGCCGATATCGTCGAAGAGTTGGCGCGCGCCGTGCGCGCGGCGTCCCAGGCCAGGGTTGAGACCCTCGCCCGTACGGTGCAGGCCCCGCCCGTCGCGCGGCGACCGGCCATCGCGACGATCGATGCCACGCACAAGGTCATCGTGCTTGGCGCGTCCACCGGCGGCCCGCCGGCGCTGGAGCGTGTCCTGAGCAGCTTTCCCGCGGACGCCCCCGGGACGGTCATCGTGCAGCACATGCCAGAGGGGTTCACGGCGTCCTTTGCGCATCGCCTCGATTCGCTCTGTGCCATGCGGGTGCAGGAGGCGAAGGACGGCGATTTTGTCACCCCCGGTTTGGCGCTGATCGCGCCGGGCGGCAAGCACCTGATGTTGCAGGCCAACGGCGCGCGCTGGGTGGCGCGCGTCAAGGACGGGCCGCGGGTGCATCATCAGCGACCGGCGGTGGACGTCTTGTTTGAAAGTGTGGCGCGTTCGGTTGGCCGCAACGCGGTCGGCGCCATTCTGACCGGCATGGGTCGCGACGGGGCCAAGGGGATGCTGGCCATGCGTGAGGCGGGCGCCTACACGGTCGCGCAGGATGAGGCGACCAGCGTGGTGTATGGCATGCCGCGCGAGGCGGCGAAACAGAACGCCGCCGTGGACGTGCTCCCGCTGGATGAGATCGCCGACGCGCTCTTGTCGGCGGCACGCCGGTCGGCTCGGGCAACGTAGTCGCCGCCCGGCCGAGTGGCGACTACGTCAGGAGACGGCGGCGCCTACGCGGCCATCTGACGCCACAGCCGCGCCGTCAACTCCAGACGCGAGCGCACGCCGCATTTGCGGAAGATCTGCTCCGTGTGGCGCCGCACGGTGTGCACGCTGATCTGCAGTTCGTAGGCAATGGACTTGGTGGCGAGTCCCTCCATGATCAGCGCTGCCACCCGCGCTTGGGCGGCGGTCAGTCCGTATTGGTCGGCAAGTCCCGCATGGATGGGACGGACCGGCGACAAAGGCGTGTCAACATCACGGGCCATATCGGCAGTGCTCTCAAATGGATGGAGGTGAACGGGCCCGCATCGTCGCCGGCCTTTCAATCGGGGGATTGTCTCGTTCCGAGCTCATCGCTCGATCACGTAGGTAATTCTGCCTAATCATTTGGCGATCATTTCGTACAAATTCGTCTGTTTATTGCAGTGACGCCGTTGTAGCCTCCGTTATTGGGACGCGTCGGACGCGTTATCCCGCCGTCAAATCGCATGTCGCTCAACGAAAAGGCATGTGAGCGAATAAGGTGGGAGGCAGTCTTGGATCATTCATTGGACGATACCGTGCATTTCTGCTGCGAATGACGCTGCGGCTCCAAACCTTCGGTCACCTCTCGTTAATCGGGCCGAACGCCGCGCTTGCGGCCGCACCTCGGCGTAAACCGCTCGCGCTGCTCGCGGTGGTCGCGGCCCACATGCCCAACGGCCTCCCACGTGAACGGCTGTTGGTGCTCCTGTGGCCCGAGTCGACCCCCGACCGCGCACGGCAGGCGCTCAACCAAAGCATCTATACGCTGCGCACCGAACTTGGCGTGCCGGTCATCGTCGGCACCAGCGTGCTGCGATTGCATGAGGACATCCGGAGCGACATCGAGCACTTCCGCGAGGCGCTGGCCGCGCGCGATGCCGATCAGGCCCTTGCGATCGCATCGCACGAGTTTCTCGAGGGGGTCAGCTTTTCGGGGTGCGTCGAATTCGATCAGTGGGTTGACGCCACGCGACGGGAGATCGACGATGCGCTCGTCCTGCTGCTGACGGCGCGGGCGCGTGAGGCGACACGGCGCGGTGCGCCCGACGCCGTCGACTACTGGCGGCAGGCGGCGGCACGTGCGCCACTCGATCCGCGCCTGGCCCGCGAGGCCGCTGGTTCGATGGCGCAGGCGGGGGAGCGCGTTGCGGCCTTCCAACTGCTGCAGCAACACGTTGGGCTGCTGCAGCGTGAGTTGTCGCTGCTGCCGGATCGCGAAACCCTGATGCTTCTGGAAGGCCTCCGCGAATCGACGACGGCGGAGAGCACCGTCAGCGAGGTGCCCATCGTGCTCGCGCCGGTGTCACGGCGACCGGCCGCTTCCACGACGCCGGCCGACGGAACCGATACCGTGCACCCCGAGGACACGAGTGGTGCCCCCGTGCCGCAGCCAACGCCGCCCGAGTCCACCGATGGTCAATCGGCGCCATCTTGGGCTCGGCGGCCGGCGCGACAACTCACCGTCCTCATTGGCGGAGTGCTGACCGCCGTCGCGCTCACGATCCTCGCGCTGCGTAGCTCGAGTGTGCGAGACGGTGCGCCGCCAACGGTTGGGATGAGGACGGCCGAGGACGGTGCCGTGCCGCCATCGCCACGTATGGAGAGACTGGCCGACGGCAACGTGCGTGCCGCCGAATTCTACGCGCGGGCCCTCGAGTATCTGCGCCGGGGGGATGAGCGATTGGAGGAGGCCCGCACGCTGTTGGGCGATGCGATCGCGGCCGACTCCAACTTTGCGCCAGCGCTCGCGCAGTATGGTGCGACGCAGGCGCACCTATTCTGGATCGGGCGTGACCCCGATCGGGCGCGTCTGCGGCGCGCTCGCGAGCTGATTGACCGGGCCCTCGCGATTGATCCACTGCTGCCCCAAGCGCACATGGCGATGGCGTACTGGCTGCTGTACGACCAGCGGGCGTACGGTCTGGCGGTCGCGCAACTCGATACGGTGCTGACGCGGTCACCACACGACGCGGAGGCCCTGTTCGCCCGCGGACAACTGCAACGTCGTCAGGACCACTGGGACGCGGCCGCCGCCGACCTCGCGAGCGCACTCGACAACATGCCGGCTTCGTACCTCATGGCGCTGGAGCTCGGCAACACCCTGATGCTGATGCACCGCTACGCCGACGCGCGCACCGCCATCCAACGCGCGCAGGCGATAGCGCCGGACGCTGTGGATCCGGTGGCATGGCTGGCCGCGCTGCGTATCCGCGAATCCGGCGACGTGGCGACGACCGAGCAGTTCCTTCGGTCGGCGCAGGAACGCGTGGACGGACGCGCCCTGTTCGCACGCATGGCACAAACGTTTCCGGAGGTGCTGCGTGCGCTGCCACATGACCCGTTTCGTGATGTGATCGGTGTGACCCTTCGTGACGTCGAGGGCGATAGCGCCGCGCTGCATCTGCTGCATGCGCAGCGTCTTCCCCGTTCCGCGCCGGTGGCCGTGCTGGCCGAGCTTGATTCAGCGTGTGACGTCCTGGAAGCGCGAGTGCGCGCCCGCCCCGCCGAATACGAATCGTTCCGGTCGTTGGCGGAGCTCTTGGGCCGCATGAACTATCGCGACTCGGCGTTGGTGATGGCGCGCCGGGCCTCGCAACTCATGCCGGTCACCCGCGACGCGATGTCCGGTGCCGCCGCCTTGCTGACGCTGGCCGAGGCCGAACTGCGCGCCGGGAAGTTGGATTCGGCGCGGGTGCACGTGACGGCGCTCTTGCAACGGCCATCGCAACTCTCCGCCGCGGTGTTGCGGGCGGACCCGCTGTGGCGGCCGCTCTCGACACCGTAGCGCCACACGTGGGACCGCCATGCACAACGCCCGCCCAGACGGTCAGGTCTGAGCGGGCGTTATGCCGTACGGGCGTTGTGCCGTACGGGCGTTACTTCCCGTTCGCCGAGAGATCGTTCCAGTTCATGATGGAGTTGAAGCCCAGAATGAACGTGCCCTGCGTCTGCCACCGCCAGAACGGACGGATGGTGAACATCACGACGTGCCCCTTTCCGAGCGGCGAGTCGATGATGTTGGGACGGTTGGACAGGTTGGCGTTGCCTTCGAGCACGCCGGACAGGAGCATGTCGCGCGTGCTGGCCGGCCACGACATGACGATGCGCGGCTTCATGTCCTCGAGGGTGCGCTGCACCGGAGCGCCGGCGGCGCCACCGCCGCGCCCACCAAAGCCTGCGTCGGCGGCCGCCGAGGCGACTGACGTGGCGGGCCACTGCTGCATCGGATCCCAGATGGAGTGCTCCACCCACGTGGCCATAGGCTGCGTGTTCTGATACACGCCGGCCTGCGCGCCGAAGCCGCCGGGGCCGCCGCCGCCGCCGATGGCCGTGCCGGCCAATGCGCCGGAACTGCCCGGACGCAGCACGTCGGTCTTGCTGATAGGCGCCGAGTTGGGCGCCTGCGGGACACCCGCTTCCAGCAGCGTGCCGCCGCTGAAGTACACGGGCAGCTGGTTCACGTTGAAGCCGTACGCGATGGGGCTGCTCATGTCAGAGATGACGCCGCGCAAGATCGTGCCGCGGTTTACGAGGCCCGGTGCCGCCGTCGGACGGATGCCCGGCGTGAGGTTGTACGTCGGGAAGATGGCCGACGTGCCGCCCTCGGTGATGAGCGTGCCGCCCTGCTGGACGAACTCGTAGAGCATCTTGAGCCCGTCTTCACCGAGGCCGCCGCGCGTATCCGCGGTGGAGTCGGGATAGCCGAGTGACGGATACTCCGCCGACCGCATGTACGGAATCGGCTTGCCGTCGGTGGGGGCACCCTGACCGACCGCGCCACCGTGCGGCCACATGATCACGTCGAACTTGGCGCGCAGCGAGCCCATTTTGCGGACCGCGTTCTCGCCGAAGTAGCTGTACGGGACCTTGTAGTAATCAAACGCCGCGCGCACCCAGCCTTCGTCCTGCGTGTTGCTCCAGCTGTGGATGTAGCCGATGCGCGGGATGTCGAGATCGTGCGACTTCACCGTGGGAGCGACATCGACGGCCCACGCGGAGAGACCGAACTCCTTCAGCGCCGCATCAAGCTTGGCCTTGTCGGCCTTCGCGATGATGAACGAGCCCGCCGGGAACGTGTGGCCGGCGGCATCGAACGACGCTTCGGCGGCGGACATCTTCACGGTGGCGAAGCGATAGCGCAGCGCGACCATGTTGTTGTCGCCGGTGTGCTCGACGATGACCGTCGCGCCCGTGCCGGTGATGCCACCGGCCGCGGTGACGTGGCTGGTGATGGGCGTCATGGGCGCCGTGAGCAACGCCGGATCCTTGATCTCGTGCAGGATGATGTTGCGCATCATCTGGTACGTCCACCCGGTGTCATCGTACGGCGACGGATTCGTGGTGGGGTAGTTCTGCACCGAGAAGTACATGTCGGCGATGGTGCGGAACGGCTGGTCGCCGCGCACGATCCAATCGCCCTTCTTCACGGCCGTCGTGCCGAGCATCATGTCGGCGTTGGCGACGTGGAACTCGAGCCCCTGATCGATGAGCTCATTGACGGCTTCCGCGGCGTTGGCCTTCGAATGCTGCGCGGCGGGGATCACCCATCCCTTCACCGGGCCCATCGTGCCCTTCTTGATCGCGTTCTTGTTCTTGATCCAGTAGTTCTCGAGGAAGCGGTCGCGTTCCTTGCCCGTATTCCAGAGGGCGTACAGCACCGCCGATTCCTGGATGTTCGTGTTCGCGCGCGACCCCCACTTGATGTCGTTGGGCGTGGGGTTGGGGCGGAACCACTCGCGGCTCTGGTTGTAGTTGCTGCCGCCGAGGATGCGCGTGAGCGCGGTATCGGCCACGGGCGCCGCGGCTGCCGCGGCGCCGCCACGACCACCGCCACCACCGGCGCCGCCACCGGCGCCGCCACGGCCGCCACGTCCACCGCGACCACCGGCGGCCGAATCACCACCCGCGCCGCGTCCCGCGGCCACGGTCGCACCGACACCGGCCGCGGGAGCGGCGGGCGGGGCATTCGCCGCGAGCGGACCCGGCGCACCGCCACGTGCGGCGCCGGTCACGCCATCACAGCCGGCGCCGTAGCTCTGCACTTCGTAGAAGCGCCCGATGGCGTTGTGCGAGTGCACGAGGAAGAACATGTAGTTGGGCACCCAGCCGTCGTAGAACCCGTAGGTCCACACACCGGGCACGCCCTGCTTCGTCATTTCCATGACGTCGTTCTCGGCCATCCACCACCATTCGTTGATGGTGATCGGATCGAGCTGTTCGTTATACGGGCCGGTGCCGGTGGACACGTACAACAACGTCTGCGCCTCATGCAGGTCGTGCATGATGGTGGGGTGCCAGTCGTTCGCGACCCCGCGCATGTTCTGCGTGAGTTTGAGATACTGCCCCATGCCGTCGCGGTTGTTGTCGTGCGCGACGTACTTGCCCCAGTACGGCGTGGGCAAGTTGAGCCCCGTGCGCTGCCGGTAGCACGCACCGTCCACAATTTTGTCGCGACCATCCGGCTCGATCACCGGCGTGATCAGCGTCAACACGTTCTTGCGGATGCCGCTGATCATCGTGCCGTCGTCCACCACGAGCCGATAGGCCAGCTCCATCAGCATTTCCGGTCCACCCGTTTCGGTGGAGTGAATGCCGCTGGTGAGGTAGTACACCGGCTTGGCGATGCCGAAGAGCTGTTTGGCGCGCTGCTCCGTGGTCTTGCGCGGATCGGCGAGCTCGTTGAGGTAGCCCTTGTACGTGTCCAGGTTCTTGATGGTCTCCTCATCGGCGATCGCCAGCACGACCATGTCGCGCCCTTCTTCCGACTTGCCGATCGTCCAGAACTTCGCGCGCGTGGGCGCGGCATCGGCGACGGCCTTCAAATACCGATTGATGTCACCCGAGTGCGTGAGATATCCCGGCGTGCCGACAATGCGGCTGATCCCCGGGAACTTGAGCGTGGTGGGGACCTTGTCCGAATACGGCAGATGATCCACCAGATCGGTGGAAATGCGCGGGTCGGTGAGGTACTGCTTGATGAGCCTTGTGTACTCCTCATCGACGCGTTGCGCGGTTTGCGCCGACAGCGCGGGTACCGCACCCAGCACTGCGGTGGTGGCCAGCGCGGACACGACGAGCCGACGCACTGTCCTGCTTATGTGCGACATTCTGCCTCCTGCATGATGAATAGGGATCCACGCGCAGCGATAACCGCTGCGCGGCGCGCACGTACAGAGAGCCTTACGCGGGAGTCGGGTAATTCGTGGGACGCGCCGGAACCTCCGCGCTTCCAATATGCGGTCTCGGCGACCGTGACGGAGCCACGTGCACGAATGTCGCGGTGGTCTGACGTTGCCGCGCTGAGCGGCAGAGACTCGCAGGGAGATGCTGGCGATGCCGCCCTACGGCGCACACGGGCATGGCGCGCTACCGACCCGTACGGATGGTCTGCAGGAAGCGCTCGACTTCCTGGCGCAAGCGATCGGACATGCTGGAGAGCGAGTCGGCCGCCCCGCGCATTTGGACGGCTGCGACGCTGGTTTCGTGCACCGCGGTGGACACCGTATTGATACCGGCCGTGACCTGACGGGTCCCGAGGGCCGCGCCGTGAATGCTGCGGTTAATTTCATCGTTTGCGG
This sequence comes from Candidatus Kuenenia stuttgartensis, assembly GCA_943330235.2. Classification (GTDB taxonomy): domain Bacteria; phylum Gemmatimonadota; class Gemmatimonadetes; order Gemmatimonadales; family Gemmatimonadaceae; genus Gemmatimonas; species Gemmatimonas stuttgartiensis_A. Next base: position 11,596 of record CALQGY020000024.1, on the reverse strand, counting down.
CGCGCTGCTCGCGCACGGCGTCCGACACGGAACTTGACAGGTCGTGCACGCGGCGGATGGTGCCCTGAATGTTGCCGATGGCATCCACCGCATTCTGGCTCGCCTCCTGGATGGCGTGCGCCTGCTCCTCGATTTCGCGCGTGGCATCGGTGGTTTTCGTCGCGAGTTCTTTCACCTCATTGGCGACGACGGCGAATCCCTTGCCGACTTCTCCCGCCCGCGCCGCTTCAATGGTGGCATTCAGCGCCAGGAGGCGCGTCTGGCTGGAGATGTCGTTGATGAGTTTGACCACGTGCGAGATGCGGTTCGACGCGGCGGTGAGGCCGACCACGGTGGTATTCGTGCGCGCCGCGGCGTTGACGGCCTCGTTAGAGATGTGACGGGTCTCGAGCGCCTGTCGCTCGATTTCCCCGATGGTCGCGGTGATCTCTTCGGCGGCGGTGGCCACGGCGTCCACGCCGATGCTGGCCTGTTCCGCCGCACTGGCCACCAGTGCGCTGTGCGTGGACGTGTGCTCGGCGGTGCCCGACAGGCCAATCGCGGTATGACGCGCCTCGGTGGCCGCGCGCGCGACGTCATCCACCACGACTTTGACCGCCGCCTCAAATGCATCCGCCAGATGCAGTCGCGCCTGCTCGGCACGCCGCAAGTCGGCGGTGTTCTGCTGCATCTGGTCGGTGGCCGCATTGATCAACGAGGCCGCGTTCCGGTACGTGCCCAGCAGACCGCGCGTCAGCACGCGGCGGTAGTACTTGTGCTCGGAGGCATGCTGCAAGGACGCACTCGCTTCGCGCGCGAACGCGTCGGACAGATCGAGCAGATGATTGATTGAATCCGCGAGCTCGGACATCGGCCCGTCATGCGCAATACCGAGGATGCGCGGCTCGAGGTTGCCGGCAGCCGCCTGCCGCGCGACCTCGCACACGGTCGCGATGCCAGCGCGGTACTCTGCCACTTCGGCGCGGAGCGCGGCGATGGTGTCGGCGTCGTTGGGGGTGGAGCTCATAGCGTCCAGATCCATTCGTCGTAGGTCTTGCCCGCTGCCTGAAGCGTGGCGTGGAGCAACTCAGTAGAGGCTTGGAGGGCGCGCACGCGATCCTCGTGGCGGTGCTCCTCGGCGCGCAGGGCGGCGTAGACGCCTTCAACGATCGCGATCTTGCTGCGCTCGGGGACGCGTCGGTTCGAGTGAAACCCGACGATCGTGCCGCCGGCGTCGTACGACGGCGTGACGTGCGCCAGCACCCAGTAGTTATCGCCGTTGCGCGCCATGTTGTTGACGTAGGCAAAGATCTCGTGCCCCGTCATGAGGCGATCCCACAGCAGCTTGAAGACGGCGCGGGGCATATCCGGATGGCGAATCAGGCTGTGCGGCGCGCCGAGCAGTTCGTCTTCGGTGTACCCCGAGACCTTGATGAACACCCGGTTGGCGTAGGTAATCTTGCCGGTCAGGTCCGTTTTGCTGACAATGATCTCGTCTTCATGAAAAAAGCGCTCGCGTCCACTGAGGACGATCTGTGAGCGGGCAACTGTCATCGAGGGGCTCCACCGGAATGATCGAAAGGTCCTTGGTGGATTGGTATCGTCCTCGTGCCTCCCTCATTCGATCAGGGAATGCCCGACGCACGTGGTGGAAACGCCTGACGGTCAGCCCGACACGACGCGCATTGCCGACGCTCGTGTGCTACTTGGCGAACAGCCAAATGGCGTTCACCAATCCGATGACCGTCACCGCGTGGCGTACCCACCCCTGCGGGACACGCTGTGCGAGCCCCGACATGGCGTAGCCCCCTGCTGCGGATCCGACGGCCATCACCATCGCGATGGGCCAGTTCACGAGGCCCATGATGGCGAACGTGATGGACGCGATGCCGTTGAAGAACAGCCCGTTGATGTTCTTGAGGCCGTTCATCTGGTGGATATTGGTGAGTCCCATGAGACCGAAGACGGCGAGCATGAGAATGCCGGCGCCGGCGCCGAAGTAGCCGCCGTAGATGCCCACCCCGAATTGCAACGCGAGCATCGCGAGCGACGGATTGCGTGGCCGCTCCAGCGGCGGACCGGCCGCGACGGCGAGGCGGCTTCGCAGCCAGCGCATGACGAATCCCTGGATGCCGAAGAGCAGCGTCGCCCCCAGCACCAGCCACGGCACCAGCGCACGGAAGCGTGCTTCCGGCGTCACCAGCAGCAGCGTGGCGCCCAGCAAGCCACCGACGAAACTGGGTACCGCCAGCCGCGCGGCCCAGCGCTGCATCCCCACCAGCTCGCGCCGATAGCCCCACAGACTGCCGAAGCTGCCGGGCCAGAGTGCGACGGTGCTGGTCGCGTTGGCGGCAATGGCGGGCACGCCGAGTCCCAGCAACGCGGGGAAGGTGAGCAGCGTGCCGCCACCAGCAATGGAATTGATGGCGCCACCGATCGCGCTGACCAGCGCGATGGCAGAGAGCTGCAGCAGAGAAGGCGAGGTGACGACCATGATGACGAACGATGGCCTCCCACACGGCGTGGCGGTAGCAGCAGACTGTTCCGCGTGGCATATTCGCGGGTATGCCTAGCATCTCCAGTCGTCTCTCGACGCTCTCCGAATCCGTCATCCGCAACACGACGCGCACGGCCAACCAGTATGGCGCCATCAATCTGGCCCAGGGGTTTCCCGATTTCGCGCCGCCGGCCCTGCTGCTGGATGCGCTCGAGCGCGTGGCCCATCAGCCCGCGTTCCACCAGTACGCTGTGACTTGGGGCTCGCAGCGCTTCCGCGACGCGCTGGCTCGGAAGATCACGCGTTGCGCGGGCGTGCCCATTGATCCGGATGAGCATCTCGTGGTCACCTGCGGCGGCACCGAAGCGATGATGGTCGCCATGATGACCGTCTGCAGCCCGGGCGACAAAGTCATCATCTTCTCGCCGTATTACGAGAACTACTACGCGGACACGGTGCTGTCGGGGGCCGAGGCTATTTGGGTGCCGCTCCGGCCGCCCGATTTCGCGTTTGATCCCGTGGAGTTGGAGCGGGCCTTCGCGCAGGGGGCCAAAGCCATCGTGCTGTGCAACCCCGGCAATCCCACCGGCAAGGTGTTCACGCGCGCGGAGTTGATGGTGATTCTGGCGCTGGCCGAGAAGTACGATGCGTTCATCATCACGGACGAGCCGTACGAGCACATGGTGCATGCGCCGCATGAGCACTGCTACATGCATGCGCTGCCGGGCGCGTTCGAGCGCACCATCGTGACCAACTCGCTGTCGAAGACCTACTCCATTACGGGGTGGCGCATTGGCTACGTGCAGGCCTCGCCGGAAGTCATTCGTGGCGCGCGCAAGGTGCACGACTATCTCACCATTGGCGCAGCCGCCCCGCTGCAGGAAGCGGCGGTCACGGCGCTCGAGTTCCCCGACGAATATTACGAGGGCGTGCGGCGCTTCTACACGCAGCAGCGCGAGCTCTTCCTGGGATATCTCAAGCAGTCCGGGCTGTCGTACACCGAGCCGCAGGGCGCGTACTACGTCATGGTCGATGTGTCGCCGTTGGGGTTCGCGACCGACGGTGAAGCGTCCGACTTCTTCATCAAGACCATCGGCGTTGCCGGTGTGGCAGGGTCAAGCTTCTTCCGCGAGCCGGTCAACAATTACCTGCGGCTCCACTTCGCCAAGAAGGACGAGACGCTGCATGCCGCCGGCGAGCGGTTGCTCAAGCTGCGGGAGTATGTGAAGTAGCTCCCGCGCGTTTTGCTGATCTGGCACATGCGCATATGTGCAAGCACGCGCCTCCGAACCGGATGACCGGTTCGGAGGCGCGTTGCATTGGTCCTCCCGAGCGCTGACGCGCCCGAGGGCGATTTATGCGACCTTGGACGCCGCGAGGGCCAGGCACACCCAGCCGGCGATGAAGCAGACGCCGCCCAGCGGTGTGATGGCCCCGAGCACGCGAATGCCGGTAAAGGTCATCGCATAAAGCGAGCCGCTGAAGAGCACGGTGCCGGCCACGAACAGCCAGCCGGCGTTGGTGGCGAGCGTGCTGGGCCAGCGGCTGGCGACGAGCCCGACCGCGAGGAGCGCGAGGGCGTGGTACATCTGGTACCGCGCGCCCGTCTCAAAGACCTCGAGCAATCGCGGTTCTACCTTGTCGCGCAGCGCATGGGCACCAAAGGCCCCCGCCACCACACTGACTGCCCCGGAGAGGGCGCCGATCATCATAAAGAGGCGATTCATGCGCGAAATGTAGGGGGCGCATCGCATATTTCACTATGGCCTCGCGAACCCCCCAAGCACCGCACGACCACGGACATGGGCACGATCACGCGCATGGGCATACCCATGGGCATACCCATGGGCACGGGCACGGGCACGGCGCCGAGGCGAGCCGCGGGCGGCTGACGTTGGTGCTCGTACTGTCCGCGCTGTACATGGTGGCCGAAGTCGTGGGCGGGTACCTCACGAACTCGCTCGCGCTGCTGGCTGACGCGGGGCACATGTTGTCGGATGTGGCCTCGTTGGTATTGGCGTTGATTGCCATGCAGGTCGCGCTGCGCCCGCCGACGGCCCGCCGGACCTTCGGGTATCAGCGCGCCGAGATTCTGGCGGCGCTGGCGAACGGCGCGGCGTTGGTGGCGGCGTCGGTGTGGATTGTAGTGGAAGCATGGCAGCGTTACCGCATTCCGCACGCGGTGGACGGCTTACCCATGCTGGGGATCGCCACCGGCGGCTTATTGGTGAACCTCGCGGCGCTGGCCATCCTGCACGGCGGCAAGGACGCGAGCCTCAACATGCGCGGCGCGTGGCTGCACGTGGCCACCGACGCCTTAGGGAGTGCGGGGGCGATGATCGCCGGCGTGGCGGTCTGGCGTTTCGGCGCCATGTGGGCCGATGCCGCGGTGTCGGTGCTCATCGCGGCGTTGGTGGCCTTCTCGTCGTGGCGACTCTTGCGCGAAACCGTGGACGTGCTGATGGAATCCGCGCCGGCGCATGTGGATGTCGATGCCGTGCGCGCCGCGCTGGCCTCGGTGACGGCCGTGCAGGCCGTGCACGACCTGCACGTGTGGTCCATTGGCAGCGGCACCGTGGCGCTGGCCGGGCACGTGCAGGTGGCAGCACATCTCTCGCCACTCGAGCGCGACACGCTGCTGTCGACGCTCTGCGCGCTGCTGCATGACCGGTACGGCATCGCACACAGCACTATTCAGATCGAGCCCCGCGGCTTCGACCAGGCCGCGCGCTGCGATCAGCGCGCGACCCTCAACGGATAGCGCTTACGAGGTCGCAGGCCCACGGTACACGCAGCCGCTGGTGCACGTCTCGCGCACGACGATCTGCGTGAGCCCGGGCAGCGACGGTATCAAGCGTTCCCAGATCCACACCGCGAGCACTTCGCTGGTGGGATTCTCCAGCCCTTCGATGTCGTTCAGATAGTGATGGTCGAGCCGGTCGTACAGCGGCTGGAAGGCGCGCTTCACCTCGGCGAAGTCCATCACCCATCCCTCGTGCGCCCGCAGCGGGCCTTCGACGTGCACGGTCACGCGAAAGCTGTGACCATGCAGTCGGCTGCACTTGTGATCGGCGGGGAGGTTGGGCAGCCGATGCGCCGACTCGAAGGTGAATTCGCGGAAAATTTCCATAGGGGACGCTCGCACTAGGGCCGTGGGTCCTTCGGGCCGATCTGGTATTCCTTGGGCGGTGTCGCCCCCATCAAGTGCGTCACGAAGTAGTCCCAGCGACGGCGCATCATGTAATTGCTGGCCGCGCCGTAGCCGTGTGCCGCGTTCGGAATCATCACAAGATCGAAGTCTTTGCCCGCCTTAATGAGCGCATCGACCACCAGCAGCGTGTTGTCCGGCGGCACGTTGTCATCCGTCGTGCCGTGCGCGAGCATCAGTTTGCCCTTGAGATTACGCGCCAGCGTCTGATTGGCTTCCACCGTGTAGTTGTCGGTGCCATCCGCGCCTTTGGTGAGCAGCGCGTGATAGCGCTCGCCCCAGTCGTCTTCGTAATTGCGATTATCGTGGTTGCCCGACTCCGAGATGCCCACCTTGAAGAAATCGGGATAGCGGAACATCGCACCGGCCGTCGCGAAGCCACCGCCTGAATGGCCCCAGATGCCGGCCTGGTTGATGTCGATGAACCGGTAGCGCTGCGCGAGCTCTTTCATACCCGCCACCTGATCGGGGAGCGTGTTGTCGCCCATGTGCGCGTAGTACGCGTCGTGAAAGGACTTCGAGCGCAACGGCGTGCCCATGCCGTCAATCTGCACCACCACGAACCCCAAGTTGGCCAGCGCCTGATTGTCGCCGCGCGACGCCGCGAAGGCACGACTGCCCACGCTACCTACCTGCGGGCCGGGGTAGATGTAGTTGATGATCGGATACGTCTTGGACGAATCGAGATCCACCGGCGTATACAGCAAGCCGTACAGGTCGGTCTTTCCATCGCGCGCCTTCACCGTAATGCGGAGGGGCGGTTTCCATCCGGACGCGACCAGCTTGGACACATCGGCCGTCTCGAGCGTCGCCAGCAGCTTGCCCGTGGTCGCATGGCGCAGCACCGCAGTGGGCGCGAGATCAGGACGTGACCAGTTGTCGACGACGTACTGCCCGTCGGGCGAGAGCGTCACCGCATGATCGCCGTCTTCGGGGGTGAGCAGCGCCAGCGGCTTGCCGTCCAACCCCACACGATAGAGATGTTTGAAGTACGGGTCGTGCGTCGGCTCTTTGCCCACACCCGTGAACCAGAGCGTGCGTGTCTTCTCATCGAGCCGCACCACGGACACGACATTGCCGACGCCGGTGGTCACCTGCCGCTTGAGCGCGCCGGTGGTGAGGTCGTAGAGATACAGCTGGCCCCAATCATCGCGTTCGGAGAACCAGAGCACTTCGTTGGACGCCGGCAGAATGCGCCAGTTGGGCACATTGTCGCCCGACTCGAACTGGGTCTTCACTTCCTCGCGCAAGACATCGCGCACGTCACCCGTGACCGCGTCGGCCACACGCAGCGTGGCCACCTTGTGATCACGCGACGACGACACGAACGCCAGCTTGCTCGCGTCGGGATACCACTGCACATCCGCGAACTCGCCATCCACGCACGAGATATGATCGCACACCGTGGATCGGTGCTGATCGGCGGGCATCTTCAGGCGCACCAGCGCGGGCGAGGCTCCGGACACATCGATGACCACGCGATGGATCATCGACACGACACTGTCGCCAGGCAGCGGATACTTCCACGCACTCAGCGCTGGATGGCCGACGTTGGTCTTGACGAGGTACATCTCACCGACCTGGCGCTGATCCTGTTGGAACGTCGCGATCTTGCGCGAGTCCGGCGACCACAGGAGGATCGCCCGATCCGAGTGGATCCATCCGGCGTTGTCGGTCGCGTACCCGAAGTCTTTGACACCGTCGGTGGTGAGTTGCACCTCGGCATTGGTGGTCACGTCGCGCACCCAGAGATTCCAGTCGCGCACGAAGGCGGCTCGCTTGCCGTCGGGCGAGAGCGTCTCCGGCACCGCGCTGCGGCGCCGCGGTGCACCGTTGGGTGCTGACGGAGGCTGCACGGCCGCACACGCGGCGGCCGTCACGGCGCAATTCACGACGCTGGCTTTGGCCGGATCCACCAGCATCATGGGCGACGTCCCGTCCGACTGACGGACGCGGTACCAGAAGCGGCCGTCGGGAAGCCACGTGGGCTGCACGCCAACGTGTGAAATCAGCGGCATGGTGGCGAAGCTCAGGGCCTTCTCGGCCCGAGCGTAGTCGTCGGCCGTCAGGACGCGCTTGGGCGCGCCGGTCTGCGGCGTTTGCGCGCCGCTGGTCGTCGCCAGCATAGCGCCGGCCAGCATGGCGCCGGCCAACAGGGCCAGGCCGAGCGCGGCCGGACGGATGCCGTGTGGGGCGCGGGCCGGCGGAAAAGAGAGTGGGGTCAGCATCCCTGCAAGCTGACGCGGTGGGGCGGCAGAGGCAAACGGCGGATAGCGACCGGCCTGAAGCGCGCCGGGTTACCCCGACGCGCCCTCGCCGTCGTGCTTACGGCCCTTTGCGATCGGTGACGCGACCGGCCGCCACCGCGGGGGCCTCATTGCGGAAAATGCGCCCGTCGCGCATCACGAAGCTCACGCGTTGCGTCGCCTCAATCTCGACGGAGGGGTCGCCGTCGGTCGCGATCAGGTCGGCCACATAGCCGACAGCGACGCGGCCGATTTCGCGCGACAGTCCGAGCGATTCCGCGGCGCGCGAGGTCGCGCTGATGATCGCGTCCATAGCCGGTTGGCCACCCTTTCGGACGCGGCACACCAACTCCTCCGCGTTGCGGCCATGCGCGCCAGCGACGGCGTCCGTCCCGAAGACCAGTTTGAGTTTCGCCGTGCGGCTGGCCAATCCGATGCCGGCCTCCGCCAAGGGCAAGGCCTTCTCCATCGACTCGAATCCGACGGCGTTGTAATTGCTGATCCCGTCAAACCACGGCTTGTTGTCGAGGTAATTGTGAAAGACCAGCCCGCACTGCGGATCGAAGAAGGTGCCACGCTCAACCAGCAGCGCACGCGTCGCATCGTCCGCGAAGACGCCGTGTTCCACCTGCGTGCAGCCTGCGCGCGTGGCGCGCTGCACGGCCTCGGCCGAGTGCGCATGGACCACGGAGCGCAGTCCGACCGTCTTGGCCTCGCCACAGGCGGCCACCAGTTGTGCGTCCGTCATGGTCGCCTCGCCACCGTCGCGAATGGACTTGGAGGCGAAGATCTTGATGACATCGGCGCCCCGCTCCTTGAAGCGACGCACCACGGCACGGAGCGAATCGGGGGAGCCGCCGCTGCTGCGCTCCGAGAGTGAGCCCAACGACGTCAAGACGCGCGGCCCCGGAATGAGCCCCCGATTGATCGCCTCGCGCAGTGCGGCGTTCTCCGCCTCACCGATGCTCTGGACGGTGGTGAATCCGGCGCGCAGCGTGGCCCAGGCGTTGGCCGCTTGATTGTACGCACCGTCCACGGGTGTGTCGCCATCGCGGTCCGTATGCAGGCGGCCTTTCGACGTGATGTACCATCCCAGATGCACGTGCGTGTCGATCATGCCGGGCATGAGTGTGCGACGCCCCAGATCCATGCCGCCCGCCGGCAACGCGCCGACGGCGGGGCGCATGGCCGTGATACGTCCCGCGGCGATGGTGACGTCCTGATTGGTTAGCGTGCGTCCGGTCCCGTCGATGACGCGGGCGGCCCGCAACACGGTGGGCGCCGTACTCGGTGGCGTCGCCTGTGCGGCCGCGTTCTGAGTCGTCGTCGCGATCGCCGCGAGCGCGGCGAGCCGGAGCGTGAGGGCGGAATACCGGTGTGCAATCATGGAGCGCGTCGAGCGGAAGGAAGTGGAAACCAGCACAATGGCAAGAGACAGACTGGGCAGCGTACAAGCAAGTCGCTAAGCTTTGCCTTCCCCTTCTCACGAGGACATATGCAGCGTTCAGCACAGGCCGTGTGGCACGGTACCGGAATCGACGGCAAAGGCTCGCTTACCACCAAGAGTGGCGCGTTGAGCCAGCTTCCGTACTCGACCCATGCGCGATTTGTGGATGAGGCCGGTACGGCCGGTACGAATCCTGAGGAACTGCTCGCCGCCGTGCACGCCGGCTGTTTCACGATGGCGCTGTCGTTTCAACTGAGCAACGCCGGCCTTGTGCCAGGCGAGCTCGACACGAAGGCCGTGCTGACGATGGAGAAGCTGGATGCGGGCTGGACCATTACCGGCATGCATCTCAGCGTGCAGGGTACGGTGCCCGGGGCCAGCGCAGAGCAGTTTGGCGAACTGGCGGCGAAGGCGAAGGCGGGCTGCCCCATCTCCCGCGCGCTGAATGTCCCCATCACGATGGACGCCACGCTGCGGGCGTGATCGCTGACGAACGAGCCCTGACGACGGACGCGTGCTGCGCTCGTCGTCAGGGGGCAGTGGTCAGCTGGCAGGCGTCAGGCTGGAGGTTCCCAATTCGCTGTACTAGAATACTGATATAAACGCACACTGAACGGAGTGACCGAGTGGCGCAGAACCGCTTGACCCCTGAATTGCTTGACTTGGTCGCCGAACGTTTTAAGGCGCTCAGCGATCGTGGACGACTTCAATTGTTGCAAGCGCTGCGTGGCGGCGAGCGCTCGGTCACCGAGTTGGTTGAGGAGACGGGCATGGGACAGGCCAACGTGTCTCGGCATCTCACGCTGCTGCACAACAGCGGGTTCGTGAATCGCGAACGTGATGGCTTGTATGTGCGCTACTCGCTTGCGGATAAAGACGTCCTCAAGCTGTGTGACCTCGTGTGCGGACGCATCGAGGTTGAAGTCACCGCTCGCCGCAAGCTGGTCACTGGTCGCTGAACGCGGCCGCAGCTTGCGGCTGCAGATCGCGGCTGCAGATCGCGGCCGCGTTCAGCGAAGGCGTGTCGCAACGACTAGTGGCGACGGTACGGGACGCAGCCAAAGCGCTTTGTGAGGCCCAACATGCGTTCGAGCGGGCAGAACCCGGTGAGGCTCGATTGCAGCAGGTTGAGGCCCACGAAGCCGGTGAAGAGCAGGACGTTGCGGTGCACCGTCCAGGCCAAGATCACCGAGACCAGAATGAAGATGCCGGCAATGCGACGGATAATGGCGTCAGGACACATGATGGAGTGGGGCTAAGGGTGAAGAGGACGGGGGCAGGCGCCGCTGCAGTTCCCAGTACAGCAGCGGGACCATGACCATCGTCAGGAGTGTGGCCACCACAGCGCCGCTCATCAGGGCAACGGCCAGCCCCTGAAAGATCGGGTCAAGCACCATCACCAGCCCGCCGACCACGACGGCCGCCGCGGTGAGCGCGATGGGCCGGAAGCGTACCGCGCCTGCCTCGAGCACCGCATCGATCAGCGGGCGCCCGCGTGCTTCCTCGAGCTGAATGAAGTCCACCAGCAGGATCGAGTTGCGCACGATGATGCCGGCCAGCGCGATCATGCCGATCATGCTCGTTGCCGTGAAGAACGCACCGCTTGCCGCGTGCGCGGGGAGAATGCCGATCAGGGTGAGCGGAATGGGCGCCATGATCACGAGCGGGATCGAGAAGCTCTGGAACCAGCCCACCACCAGCACATAGATCAGCAGCAGCACGATCGCGAAGGCGAGCCCGAGGTCGCGGAACACCTCGATGGTGACCTGCCACTCGCCATCCCACTTGATGGCCGTCTCGCTGAGCGAGGCGGGTGGAACCGCATTGTATCGCGCGATGGTGGCGCCATTGACGCGAATGGCATCGAGTCGACGATTCATGTCGAGAATGGCATACACCGGGCTCTCGATCTCACGCGCGACGTCGCCCGTCACGTAGATGGCCGGACGCAAATCCTTGCGAATGCGCGCCCCCTCGCGCGTTCCCGCGGTGACCGTGACGAATCGCGCCAACGGCTGCGCCCCGGTCATCGTGGAGATCGGTAGCGACAGCAACGCGTCAACGCTGCTTCGGTGCTCCACGGGCAACCGTGGGACAATCGCGATCCCCTCGCGCGCCGTACCGGAGCGCAGCATGCCGGACGGTGTACCGGAGAGCGCGAGGTACAGCGTCTGCGTGATCTGCTCCACGCTGGCACCCGACTCGGCGGCGCGCACGCG
>CALQGY020000023.1 GCA_943330235.2 Candidatus Kuenenia stuttgartensis | reverse complement strand
GTCTCCGCTGACGCCGTTCCAGAGCTGCGTCGCGCAGCGGCTCTCCACGCCGGTGGGCATGCATAAAACGTCCGCCACGCCAGCGGGCGAGGTCATGTCCAACGTGGACGAGCTCTATCGGCTGTCGCTGGGGCTCGAGAACCCGCGTTCGTACGTCAGTGCGCCCTCCACCGACCCCACTGCGGCACCGGCCACCATCGACTATACCAAGGGCTGGCAGGCCGACAGCTATCGCGGCACGGCGCGCTACAGCGCGTTCGGCACCGCGGACGGCAAGCGGGCCGCGTTCATGCGCTTCCCCGCGCGGCATGCGACGGTCATCGTGCTGACCAACGATGCGTCGGCGGATGCGCGCGCGATGGCCGAGAAGATCGCTGAGAAGCTGCTGCCCGCGAAGTAATCGGCGCGTGATCTCCCGCGCGATGTCACGCGTTCCCTCGTCCGGAATATTTATGCCATCGAGTCGTCGTCATACCGCCGGCGCGATCGCGCTGGTCGCGTCGCTGTTTACACCGGCACTGGTGGTGCACGCGCAAGCAGCACCGCGGCAGGTGCCACCGCCGGCGGCCGCCGCGTGGTGGCGTCATGTAACGGTGCTGGCCGACGATTCGCTCAAGGGGCGTAACACCGGTTCGCCCGGGCATGAGAGCGCGACGCGGTATATCGCCGAGCAGTTTCGTGCGGCGGGGCTGAAACCGGCGGGGACGGACGGGTGGTTTCAGCGCATCCCGTTTGTGGACGTGCGGCTGGATGTGGAGCACGCGGTGTTGGCGCTGCGCGAGCAAGGCGCGTGGTCGCCGCTGCGGGTGGGGCGCGACCTGCGCATCACGGCGCGCCTGTCCACGGGCGATGTGGAGGCCCCAGTGGTGTTTGTGGGGTACGGCCTTTCATTGCCGGAGGCTGGCATCGACGAGTTGAAGGGGATGGATCTGCGCGGCAAGATCGTGCTGCACATGAACGGGGTGCCGGCGGGGCTGTCGGCCACGTTGCAGGCGCACGGCACGCGCTCGCGGTGGCAGGCCATGCAGCAGGCGGGCGCGGTGGGCATTCTGGCCATCGGTGCGGGCGGCGGCGTGTGGACCGATAACGCGGCAGCGGCCGGCGGCACGGTGTCGCTGGCCGATACCACGCTGGACGACACCAACGGGCAGCGCATTGGGGCGACGGTCAATCCCGCGTTGGCGGCGCGTCTATTGGCTGGCAGCGGCTTAGTGTGGGATAGTCTGGTGGCGCAGGCCGGCCGCGGGGCGCGGTTGCCGCGGGCGGCGCTTGCGGTGTCGCTGCGGGCCACGCTGCCCACGGTACGGCGTGCGCTCAGTTCGCCCAATGTCGTGGGCATTCTCCCCGGCACCGATCCGGCGCTCCGCAACGAAGTCGTCGTGTTCTCGGCGCACTCCGATCACGTCGGCACCTTTGACGGACCCGCGCTCACGGGCGACAGCATTTTCAACGGCGCGATGGATAACGCCAGCGGCGTGGCGACACTGATAGAAACGGCGCGGCTGGCCGCGCAGCGTGGTGGCAATAAGCGCACGCTGGCGTTCGTGGCGGTGACGGCCGAAGAGAAAGGGTTGCTGGGTTCGCGGTACTTCGCCGCGCATCCGTCGTTGACCAGCGGCACCATTGTAGCCGACCTCAACACCGACATGTTCCTGCCGCTCATTCCGTTGCGCGGGGTGTTCGCGTACGGCTCGGACGAATCGGACTTGGCGGACGATGTGAGCGCCGTGCTCACGGCACGCGGTCTCACGTTGCTCCCCGACCCCGAGCCGCAGGAGAACCGGTTCGTGCGCAGCGATCAGTACAGCTTTATTCGCCGCGGTGTGCCGTCGCTGGCGTTCAAAGTGGGCTACACGCCCGGCACCCCCGACGCCGCGGTGTGGACGGCGTGGGTGCGCGATCATTACCACAAGCTGTCGGACGACATTACGCAGCCGGTGAATTTTGAGACGGCGGCGACGTACAACGCGATGTATGCGGAGCTGGCGTTGCGCGTGGCCAATCGCGCCACCAAGCCGGCGTGGCGGAAGGGCAGCTTTTTCGCGCCGAAGGCGATCGTGCCGTAGGGGCGGTTTCGCCTACTGCGTCACCTGCGCCACACACGTCATCCCACCCAGCCACCCGCGCTTGAGCACCGGCATCCCACCCGGCGCATCAAACTCCACCACGACCGGCTGCGCGTCCTTGCCGGTGGCGTTCCACTCGGCGTGGCCGGCTCCATCAAAGCGGGCGGCCTGCGCCACCAGGCGGAATAGGGCCCACTCGCCCGTGCCCGACGCGACGACCACCGGCTTGTTCTTCTTGAACTGCGCCTCGAGCTTCGCCTCGCGTCCTGACTCGGCCGGCCAGACAATCTCGTTGCGCGGCGTTTTGGCGTCGAAGCGCGCCTCACGGCCGCCGTGCTTGAGCGTGATGATGGGCGTCTGCGCCGACGTGATGCCGCTGGCCATCCACCGCAGCGTGGGCGTGGGGGCGTTGTCGGGGAAGAGCGCCGAGGAGATCTGCGCGGCGCGGTTGAAGAACTCCACGAACGACGCCGACAGCGCCACGTTCCCCACCGGCTTGGCCGCCCACTTGCCGCCCTGCTTGTCCAGATACGGCGCGAGTCGCTCCTGCTGGAACGCCCAGAGGGCGCCCGTGCCCGGGGCCAGCAACGCGGTGACTTCGGCAATGCTGGCTTCGGACGCCGCATCAGGGCTGAAGGGGAACTTGGCCAGAATGGGGTTCATCTGGCCGCACAGCGCGCGACCGCGCTCGTTCAGAATGACGGCGACGTTCACACCGCCACCACCACCGGCGGCGGGCGCCGCCGGGGCCGGTGCGGCCGCGACCACGCGCTTGGTGGGCGGCTTCATGGACGCCGCCGTGCGCAGGACCGCTTCCGCGCCCGTGATGGGCGCCACCAGCAGATTGTCCACCGCGCTCGCGAGCGGGGCCGCGTCCGGGGTCAGCGTGAATGTCTGCGCCACCTTCTTCTCGGCGAGACGGGCCTTCGTGACATCGCCGGCGGCCAGCTGTGCCGCCTGCGCCATGGCCACCGCCGACGCCGTGTCCACCGGGGCCGGCATGTTCCCCACTTGGCCGAGGGCAGCCTGCAGCCCCAGCAGGCCGTCCATGTACGGCTGATTCTTGTCCGACACGAACTTGTCCACCACCTCGGGGGGGGTGACGGCATGCACGGGCTGGAACGTCGCACGCATGGCCGAATCGACGGCGGTATTCACCGCCGTGATGCGCAGCACCTGCAGGATGGGCGACTGGGCGCTGGAGAGCACTTCCAGCTTCTGCGCCGCGTCCTTCACCGTGGAGGGACGCGCGATGGCGACGCTCTGCACCACGCCGCTCCATGCCTTCACGTAGTCGTCATGGTACCGACCTCGCAGCGTCGCGATGACGGCGTCGCGATCGACCGCGCGCGACGCCGTGGCATCACCCACCACCCACGTCTCGCCCTGGAAGTAGCGATCGGAATTGCGGAACGCCTCGGCCATGAACGCCGCGCCCTTGGTGGAGAACGCGCCCTCGACTTCCGGTGTGGTGGTCAGCAGCCCCGGTGTCTGCGGAATGGGCGTGGCGGGGACGGCCTTGTCGGCGTCGCTGATCATGTTGCGGTAGATCTGCTCGCCGCCCGTGAAGCGGCCGAGGAAATCGCGCGCCTGTGTGACGATGGCGGCGTTGGCCGCGACCGGGAACGGATTGAACGCCGGCAATTCGCTGGCGTAGAACTCGAACTGGCGCCGCGCGAGCGCGGTGATGTCCGCGTCGGTTGCCTGCCCGCGCTGCCAGCTGCTGAGCAACACCGGCGCCAGGAATTGTGCCGTGCTGCTGTCGGGCGAGGAGGTGGTGATCAGATAGCCCTTGAGCCAGCCGTACGTCGTGCCGTAGTCGTTGGCGGTGGTGGGAATTTCCGGCAGCGCCTTGAGCGAATCCACCATGGCGCCCCAGCCGTCGGCAAACAGTTGGCGGCGGAAGCCTTCGTACCACACCGGGCGCGCGGCGTCGATGAGCGCGGGCCCTTGCCACAGTCCGAAGCGCAGGCGCAGCGGCGGGCCGTCGTTTACGTAGCGGCGCACGGTGTCGAGCTGCGCACGCAGCACATCCAGACGGCGCAACGCATCCGCTGATGGAAACGCGATCGTACCGGGGGCGGATTTCACGACGGGCAGTGCCGCGACATCACGCGCCGCATCGGCGACCCGCGCGGTGAGCGCGCGATTGCCGAGCCACGATGCGGTGACGCCGAGCAGCAGCAGCACGCTGGCCGCGATGGTCGCGCCCAGCATGACGCGCCGCGTGCGCTGCACGCGCACACCACCGCTGGCGATAGACTGTGCGCCCGTATCCGCCAGCACGACGTCGCGCAGGAACGTGTTGAGGAACACCCACTCGGGCACCTTGCGTGACGTGGGTGCGGCGGCGAGCGGTGCCGACGCCGCGGCCGGCTGCATGGCCTGTCGGAACATCATGGTCGCGTTGGCCGACGACGCTTCCGGGGCCGCGCGCACGGCGGCGGCCTGTGCGACATCACTCACCACCACGGGACGCGCGCCGACAAAGTAGAAGCCGCGTAGCTGCGGGCTCGAGCCCAACTGCGTCGGACGGCACAGTTCCACCAGGAAGGCGGCGATGGACGGCGCAAGCTTCCCGAGTTCGCGCGGCAATTCGTAGGCGCCGTAGCGGCGATCCAGCGTGGCTTCGCGCCCCAGCAGCTCGGCGCGACGTGCGCTGATGACCTGCACGATCTGCCGGAAGGCGGCATCGATGCGCGGCGTCAGTCGCTCCGCGAAGTTGGCCGTGTTCGCGGCCGGATCGAGCGGCAGCGTGGCGCCCAACGGTGCGCGCAGTTCGTCTTTGGTTAACGCGCCAATCCACGGCTCGAAGTGCGGCACGCGGTCCATCTTGGTGAACACCACGTACACGGGCATGGCGAGTCCGAGCTCGCGCGAGGCTTCGGCCAGTCGCTGACGCAGCGCCACGCCGAGGGCGGCGAGCTGCTGCCCGTTGCCGCCCGCGTAGAACAGATCACACGGCACGCACACCACGGCGGCGCGCGACGCGGCCTCGCCTTGTCCCACTGCGGCGGCCATGCGCGGCGCACGCAGCGCGCGCACGACTTTCGTCCAGCGCGGACCGTCGCTCAGCAGCGAGCCCGCGAGCTCCACGAGGATGGACTGTCGAATGGCCCACACATTCGCCGTCGTGGTGGAGGCCGGTGCCTCGCCCTGCTTCATGACGGCATCACCGGCCAGCAGCTCCGGATCGCTCCCCGATCGCGCGACGAGCGTGGTTTTCGTCCCGCCCTCCGGGCCGATCACCAACACCACCGGCCGGTTGGCGAAGCTGCGCCGCGGCAACTTCGCGCGCGCACCACCGATGACCATCAGCACGTCGTCGCCCGGATCAATCGCGGGCTCTTCGTCCTGTGGACGCAGATACCAGACGATCGCGCCCGCGGCGATGAGTCCGAGCAGGACAAACCCAATGCGCATGCCCCAGCGCGTGACGTCGTCAAGGACCAGCGTCCGATCGAGCACGAGCATCGCGACGAGGAAGAGCAACAGCACCGCAGCGGCAATGAGCCAGCGGACGAAAGGCTTACGAGTCGCCATGGGAATGGTCGGGGGCTTCGGGGATCAGCGGGTATTCGATGGTCGCGCGCAGGAGGCCTGTGCGCGGGAAGCGTGCGGTTCGCGTGCGGTTCGCGTGCGGTTCGCGTGCGGTTAGCGCGTGACGGTGGCGGCGAGCGTACGGATCTCGCTGCTGCCACCGCGGAGCATGAGGAAGTATCCGCCCCAGAGTGCCAACAGCAGCACGAACGCGCTGGCGGAGGCGATGGTCAGGCGGCGCAGCCACGGATCGGTCGCATCGACGCGGTCAGCGGGCGGGCGCCACATGGGGGCGAGATCGCCCGCCGGGCCGCGCAGGCGCGCGAGGCGTTCCGCAACGCGCGACGTGATGGCGTGCAACTCGCCGTGATCGCCGGCGCCGTACTTGCCGCGGAAGCCCATCAGCAAGCAGAGCTGATGGACTTCGAGCAGGTCGGCGAGTTCGGCGCTGTCCGGGCGTGCGAGCAGCTGCTCGATGTGTTGGAAGAACCACTCGCCGCCCATGTGGCCGCCGAACAGTTCATCCTGCAGCGGGCGTCGCGCCCAGTCGGCCAGGGCCGCGGTGCGCGAGTTGAGCACCGACTCGTCCAGATACGCCACGGCGGCGAAGATGGCGAGTCGCGCGTCCTGCGCGGAGAAGCCGGCGCCCATCGCGTCCTGTTCGGCGCGCGCGAGGAGCTGCGTCATCTGCGCCCGGAAGGAGGCGGCGTCGGTGACCGGTTGCCGGTCAGCGCGCAGGCGTACGACCGCCGTCAACACTTCTTGCAGTGCCGTGGCGAGACGACCGGATGCGACATGCGGGGAAGCGCTCACAACAACTCCTGGGTGTGAATTCGTGCGTGAATTATTGCGGCACCAGAATCGCGACTTCCAGGTACGCACCCGGCAAGGCATCGGGCACATACACGCCCACTTCGCGCGCATCGGCGAGCGAGACGGCGCACGGACCGCTCATCGTGAGTTCGAAGTACGTGAGCTCCGGCTTGGGCGCGAGGCCGGCCGGCGGCGTGGGGATGTGTTCGGTGGGCAAGCCATTGAAGGCGCGACGCACCAGCTCCAGCACGAACTTGCTGGCGCACGTCTTGGTCAGGCGCTGCACGCGATCAATGAGGTCGGCCTGGCTCACATCCGCGCGGACCGCGAGAAACCACTTGGCGCCGGGCTCGAAGCAGCGTGGGTCGGCAATCGCGGCCACATGAAGGACTTCGGAGGCGCGCTGCAGCGGCACGATGATCGCGCGCGCGGAAATCACCACATCGAGGTGCATGCGGAGCTGCCGTTCGAGTCCCTCAAAGCAGGTCGTGAGGTCGTCGTGATCGTAGGCGGGCACGTCGCGCGGATGCGCGCCCATGGCGAAGGTGCAGAGCGCGCCGGTGAGTCGCGACAGTTCGATGTAGAGACGTTCCGGGTGGGCACGCCGCGTGAGCAGCAGATGGCGCAGCGGCGCATCCGCCGAGCGGACGGCGTGCAACAGCCACCGAGTGGCGAGTTCGTTGCCGACGTAGGCGGCGGCGCCGCCGGCGGCACCGGAGGGTGCCATGTTGATGGTCGCGGCCAGCGCGCTGCCTTTGGTTTCGAGCAACGCCACGGTGCGACGGAGCAGGGCCATCAACTGGTCGCTGGCCCCGATCTGCAGGGTGGGCGGCACGTACTCCGCGTCAAACTGAAACTGGCCGCGTCCATCACGCCGCACCCGGGCGATCGGCATAGCGATCACTTCGTCCGTCAGCTCTTCGTCGAGCAGGAACTGCAGATTGCGCGCGGCAAATCGGATGGCCAGCGGGTCGCTGCCGGTGGATTCGTCAGTGACGATCTCCTCGACGCTGCGGTAGCGGGTATCCGCGCGGGTATCTGTGCTCAACGACGCCACGCTCGAATCTGCCTCACGCACATTTGCGGCATCGCCGCGCCAGCGCGGGAGCGCGAGGAACACCAGATGCGTGTCGCGCGTGGGGGAGAATCGCGACGCGAGCGCGGCGGGGGCCGGCGCGCGGTCGGTGTCGGGCGTATGAAACACGGTGCCGTCGGGGAGCACGCCGCGCGCCTGGACGAGCGCGAGCGTGCCGTTGCTCAGCGCGTCGGCATCCAGGGCGATGGCCGACACGCCGTACGCAAAGGGAAACAGCAGATCGACGGTGTGTGTCGCCTGATCTTCCTGATACCGGCGCTGCGCCTGGAAGTGCTGCGGCGTGAGGTGCATGCCGTCTTCCCAGATGACGCGTCGGGCCGGGGCGGACATCAATCGCATGGGCTTGGGGGCGGGCAGCGGAACGGTGGGCAGGGGAGGCGCCCGGTCACTCGAACGAGGGCCGGATGACTCGCGATTGGCGGCTCACATTGCGCACGAGGTGCGCGGCGTGAACAATTGAAGAATACAACGGGAGGACGTTTGTCGCGCCGTTCCGTTGCGAGCCTGCCGGATCACACTTGCGTCACGGAGCTATGAGCGACGATTTCAGCGCCCGGTACCGCCTGCTGAAGTGCATAGCGGTCGACGATGGTATCCGCACCCACAGCGCGCAGGAGCTGGACTCCGGGCGCGTGGTGCTGGTGCATATCGCCGATAACGCGGGACCGGACGAAGTGGAGCAGCTCCGGACGCTGCTGGGACGGTTGTCCGGCGCGGACAAGAATCGCGTGCTGGAGACCGCGACGTTGACGTCGGGGTTTGCCATCGTGACCGAGTTTGTGCCCGCGATGGGCTCGTTCGTGGAATGGGTCGGCTTACGGCGACCAGCGACGATGGAGATCGCGACGCCGCCGGCACCCGTGGTGGCGCCGGTGGTGGCGCCCGTGGCGCCGCCGGTGGCGCCGGTTGTTCCGCCGCCGTTCCCGCCGATGCCCGCACCCGCCGCCGCACCCGACGCCGCACCCGCCGCCGCGTCGGGCGGGTCGTTCACGCAGATGTTTGGCGCGCTGGCCGCGGAGCCGATCGTGCCGGTGCTTCCCGCACCGACGCCGATTGCGCCGCCCGTGCCCTCGTCTGCGGCGCCGCCGGCCGGGTCGTTTACGCAGATGTTCGGCGCGCTCGCGCCGGCGCCGGTTGTGGCGGCGCCGGTTGTGGCGGCGCCGGTTGTGGCGGCGCCGGTTGTGCCACTAGTGGTGCCGCCAGTGGTGCCCCCGGCGGCGCCGCACGTGCCCGGTGAGTTCACGATGATGTTCAGCGCGGCATCGGCCCCTGCGGCATCGGCCCCTGGGCCGATGACTCCCGTGGCGCCCACGCCGACGCCGGCACCATCCACCGCGACATCGGGGCTCTTTACGCCGATGGTGCCGCCGCCGTTTGCCGCGGCGCCGCCCACGCCGACCCCCGTACCGTTTGCGCCGTTCGCGCCGACTCCGGTACCGACACCAGCGCCGGCCCCCGTACCGCCCCCCGCGCCGCCCGCCAAGACCGGCCCCGGCGAGTTCACGATGATGTTCTCGTCGCCGGCCGCCACGCCGTTGCCCGCGACCTCCCAGCCGTCGCCGATGTCGCCGCCGATGTCGCCGCCGGCGCCCGCGTCGAGTTCGTTGTTCGGTGGGGCGGCCACATCGCCGTCGCCCTTCGCCGTGCCGCCGTTCGCGGCCACGCCGCCTGCCTACGTGCCGCCGGTGGCGCCGCTCCCGCTTGCACAGCCGCCCGTCGGAATGCCGTCCGTCGGGATGCCACCCTCGGTCGGGTCACCAGTGGGATCCCCCATGGCATCCCCGATGGCATCCCCGATGGCATCCCCGATGGGGACCCCGTCGGCGATGCCGTCGGTGGTGCCGCCGCCGCTGTTCAAGAACGCGGACGCCGCTCCGCTGTCGGCGATGGGCGGCGCCGCGATGTCGGGCCGCGCTGCGGCGCCTGCGCCCAGTGAATTCACGATGATGATTAGCAAGGCCGCACCGCCGGTCGTCCCCGCGGCACCGGCGCCGGCGCCGGCCGCTGCACCGGCCCCCGCCGCGAAGAAAAGCATTCCGATGGGGCTGATCATCATCATCAACGTCGTCATCGTGCTCGCGCTGGTGATGGTCTTCTTCCTGCTGCGGCGCCCGCAGCCGACCGTGCCGACGCTACCGGCTGCTCCCACGGTCACCGCACCAGCGGTCACCGCACCAGCGGTCACCGCACCAGCGGTCACCGCACCCACCGTCACCGCTCCTGCGGTCACCGCGCCAGTCGCCAAGTAGCGGACGTCACGCCGGCCGCTCCTGCGCGGTCGGCGTGACGGTTGTCGTTGCTACTTCAGGACGATGACGAGTTCGAAGCGGGCATCCACCAATTCGGCCGGTACATACACGGCCAGGTTCCGCGCGCGGCTGATAGCGTCCCACGCCGCGCCAGCCTGACGGATCGCGAAGTACTGGAAGTCCAGCTTGACCGGGACCGCGGCTGGCGGTGAGGACATGTGGGCGAGCTCGATGCCGGGGAGCGCCTGACGGATGAGCGTGTCCACCACGTCGGCCGAGCCCACCTTGCAGCCGTGCAGCACCTTGGGGATGAGCTCCTGCTGCCGGAGCGGGGAGCTGACCGCGAGGAACCACTGCGGCGCTTCCAGCCACTTGGTCTGATCGATGGCGACCGCATGCAGCGTCGGGCGCACCGCCTTGAGCGGCAGCGACACGGCGGTGTCGACCGCGGCACCGTCGAGCAGTTCGTAGAGGCGTCGCTCGAGTTCGGCGAAGCCTTCGCCGAGCCGCAGATGATCGTACGCGGGGAGCGTGCGGGCATCGGCGTTGGGGGCGAACGTGGACAACGCCCCCACCAGCGCCAGCATCGTCTCCCACAGCAGGGACGGATGACCGCGGCGCACGTCGTGCAGGTGCCGGAGGGCGGGGAAGTGCGTGTTGAGTGTGTACAACAGCCAGAAGCTGCCGACGTCCGCCACGGAGAAGTCGGCGAGCCCCTGATTGCGTTGGCGGCGGCTGCCGGCGAGCGCGCTGCTCTTGGCGGAGAGTCGATCGACGAGACGTCGAGCCAGGCTGAGCAGCGTCTCGCTGGCGGCGAGATCGAGCAGTGGCGGAATGAACGTGTGATCGAAGGCCACTTCGCCGCTGCTGGCGCGCGTCAGGCGGGCGATGGGGAGGGTGACGAACCCTTCCAGACTTTCGCCTTCCAGCAGCACGCGCAGACTGGGCGGCGCGACTTGGATGGGGCGTTCCGACAGTCCGGTCGTTTCGTCGCGCACCAGCTGCTCATCGGCGTGCCAGCGCGTCGCGGCGTGGTCACCGAGGCGGGCGACGTTGCGCGCACCGGGCCGATACTCGGGCACGGCGAGATACACCTGCAGCGTGCGCTGATCCGGTGCGAAGGCGTCGGCCAGGGCTTTCGGCGACGGCGTGGCACCACCGGCGGGCGCATCGAACAGCAGGCCGTCGGGGAACCGTCCCGCGGCGGCGCTGACGACGAGGGCGCCACCGGCGAGCGCCTCGTGATCGAACGCGAGGCGGGCAAAGCCCCAGGGGCAAAACGCCAGCGCGCCCACCTGGAAGGCGAGCGTTTCCTCGTGATGGCGGTCCTGTGCCTGCAGATGCTGCGGCGAGAGCAGGACGCCCTTGGTCCAGAGAACCGGCTGCAAGTGGCGCATGGGCGTAACGTATCCCCGCGATGCGAGGAACGTCAGAGGTGCGCGCGGACGGCGCCACGGGATGCCGTCGCGGGATGCCGTCGCGGGATGCGGTCGCGGCGTGTCGCGCGCGACATCGCCCACCGTTCGCTCGACAGGACCACCGCGGCAGACGCGTGACGTACAGCATCTGTCACGAATTGCCGATGGTCCCAGCGGCGCCTGCTCTAATGAGGGGACTACGCTTGACAAGTCTTTCGAACAGGGGAACACTACGACGCTACGCACTGCACTGCGATCGTCTACACATCCTCCTCAGGCCCATGGCGTCGGAGAATTCGAATGGCTGACAGTACCCAGAAGAAGCTGGAGCGCGTCCGTCCCCCGCGCATTCAGATTTCGTACGAAGTCGAGACGGGCGGCGCCATCGAGATGAAGGAGCTGCCGTTCCTGATGGGCGTCATGGGTGATTTCAGCGGCAACCCTGCCGAGCCGCTCCCGCGCTTGAAGGACCGCAAGTTCGCCGAAATCACGCCGGACAATTTCGACGACACGCTGGCCAGCATGAAGCCGCGCCTGCAGTTCACGGTGGAGAACAAGCTGAGCGAAGACGCCGACGCGCCGAAGTTGGCGGTTGAGCTCGACTTCCGCAGCATGGATGATTTCTCCCCCGACGCGGTGGCCAAGCAGGTGAAGCCGTTGCGCGAGCTGCTCGAGCTGCGCAGTGAGCTCGCGAACTTGCGCGCCAATTTGCAGACCAACGAGAAGCTGGACGAAGTCTTGCAGGCCACGCTGGGCGACGCCGACAAGATGGCGAAGCTCAAGGCCGAACTTGGCCTGGAGAGCTGACCATGGCTGAAGCGCAACAGGCCGCGGCACAGGCCGTGACGATGGATGCCGATCTGTCGCTGCTCGACCAGATCGTCGAGCAGGGCAAGATGGGCAAGGATGCCGAGTCGAAGGGGAAGGGGAAAGATCTCCTGCGCCGTTTCGTCTCTGAGGTGCTCGAAGGGGCGATCACCGTGAATCGTGACACGGAGACGATGATCAATGCGCGTATCGCGCAGATCGATCACCTGCTCTCGCTGCAGATCAACGAGATCATGCACCACCCGGAGTTCCAGAAGCTTGAAGGGTCGTGGCGCGGCCTCAAGTATCTGCTGAACCAGAGCGAGACGGGCACGATGCTCAAGATCAAAGTGCTCAACGTCTCCAAGAAAGACCTGCTGCGCGACTTGCAGCGCGCGCCGGAGTTCGATCAGAGCGCCCTGTTCAAAAAGGTCTACGAAGAAGAGTACGGCGTCTTCGGCGGCACGCCCTTTGGCGCGCTCGTGGGCGACTACTACTTCGACAAGAGCGGTCAGGACATCGAGCTGCTGGAGAAGATTTCCAACGTCGCCGCGGCCGCGCACGCCCCGTTCATGACGGCCGCGTCGCACGAGATGCTCAATCTCGACAGCTGGGCTGATCTCGACACGCCGCGCGACCTGGCCAAGATTTTCGACAGCACCGAGTATGCGAAGTGGAAGTCGTTCCGCGGCAGCGAAGATTCGCGCTACGTGACGCTGAGCGCGCCGCGCATTCTCATGCGCGAGCCCTACGGCAGCACCACCGTGCCCGTCGAGGCGTTCAACTACGAAGAGCGCGTGGATGGCACCAATCACGATGACTACTGCTGGGGCAATGCGGCGTACGCCCTCGCGGCCAACGTGAACAAGGCCTTCGCGTTCTACGGCTGGACGGCCTCCATTCGCGGCGTGGAAAGCGGTGGATTGGTGGAAGGATTGCCGGTGCACAACTTCCGCACTGAGTCGGGCGAGATCGCCATGAAGTGCCCCACCGAAGTGCAGATCACCGACCGTCGCGAAAAAGAACTGGCCGACCTGGGCTTTGTGCCGCTCGTGCACCAGAAGGGCACGGACAAGGCGGCGTTCTTCTCGGTGCAGTCGGCGCAGAAGCCCAAGGTGTACGACGATCCGAAGGCCAACTCCAGCGCGCGGCTCTCGGCGCAACTCCCGTACATCTTCTCCACGTCGCGCTTCGCGCATTACCTCAAGGTGATGATGCGCGACAAGATCGGCGGCTACGCCACGCGTGCTGATGTGGAGATTTTCCTGAACCGCTGGATCCAGAATTACATCGCACTCGAGAACGCACCGGCGGCGGTGAAGGCCTCCAAGCCGTTGTCGGAAGCACGGATCGACGTGGTGGAAGTGCCCGGCAAGCCCGGCGCGTATCGGGCCGTGGCGTTCATGCGTCCGCACTACCAGTTGGATGAAATCGGTATCGCGATGCGGCTCGTGGCGGATTTGCCCGCCGCCGCGTCCTGAGTCTCGGTAGGTCGAAGCACGCTGTAACACGCATCCCGGCACTTCCGCCGGGATGCGATTGAACCGAAGCTCGTGAGGAAACGACTATGTCGCTGGATATCTTCCTGAAGATCGACGGGATTGATGGTGAGAGCACCGATGACAAGCACGCCAAGTCCATCGAAGTGCTGGCGTGGAGCTGGGGCGCTTCCAACGGTGGCGGCTTCCACAGCGGCGCGGGCGGTGCGACGGCGGGGCGCGTGAGCATTCAGGACATCTCGCTCACGAAGTACACGGACGCGTCCACCGCGGCGCTGTTCCAGCATGTCTGCAACGGCAAGCACATCAAGAGCGCGCTGCTCACCGTGCGGAAAGCCACCGGCGACGGCAAGCTCGGCGACTTCCTGAAGTACACCTTCACGGACGTCATCATCTCGTCGTACTCGTCGGGCACCAGCACGGGCGAAGACCGGCCCTCGGAAAATCTGAGCTTCGCCTTCGGCAAGGTCGCGATGGAGTACTTCAAGCAGGATGCGAAGGGTGCACTGTCCGTGGCTGGACAGGCGAGCTGGGACATCATCAAGAACGCGTAAGTCGAGCCCCCGTCCATGCCAACCGCCAAGGAGCTGTTTTCGGAGGGTCGGCTGGACGCGGCCATCGAAACGCTGGGTGTCGAGCTTCGGAGTCATCCGACCGACACTCAGCGGCGTTCGTTTTTGTTTGAGTTACTCGCCTTCGCCGGGCAGTATGACCGCGCGGAGAAGCAGCTGGACGCCCTCGCGCGCGATGGCGCGATGGCTGAGGCGGGGGCCGCCGTGTACCGCGCGGCCATCGTCGCCGAACGGGTGCGTGAGCACATGTTTAGCGTGGGCGACTACCCCAAGGATCCGGCACCCGTGGTGCGTGGCGGGAGCTGCAACGGCGTGCCGTTTACCACCATCGAAGACGCCGATCCGCGGATCGGTGCCCGTGTCGAAGTCAGTGCCGGTGGACGCTATCTCTGGATTCCGTTTGCCCATTTGGCGTCGATCAGTATCGAACCGCCGGCGCGACTGCGCGACCTCCGCTGGATTCCCGCGCGCGTGCTGACGACCGAGGCCATTCGCCACATGGATCTTGGGGAAGTGCTGATTCCGGCGCTCTCGCCGTCCGCGTGGCGCAGCAGCGATACCGAGCTCCGGCTCGGTCGCGCCACCGATTGGGAAGAGTTGCCCGACGGTGACTTCGCGCCCGTCGGCCAGAAGGTGTGGCGCATCGATGGCCGCGACGTCCCCGTGCTTGAAATACGCCAGTTACTGCTGACCGCAGAGTAAATCCACGCCACCGTCCGATCCGGGCGGTGGCGTTGTCGGCACTGCTTCAGCGGACTCTCCCTCGTTTCGTCAGCGGATCGTCTTTATGCCAGTCAATACCGAACTTGTTGCGCGGCTCCTGCAGCCGATCGCTGGAGACGCGCCCTCGGGCCGCGATCTCCGCTACGATCCGCGCGTCGACGCGATCAAAGAGGCGCGCCGCGAAGAGCTGGATCTCCCCGGTGTCACCAACCGCAAGCTGGCCGATTGGGGCGCGGTCGTCGCCGGCTGCACGGATCTGCTGTCCAAGGAAACGAAGGACCTCCAGTTGCTCGTGTGGCTCACCGAAGGGCTGCTGAACAAGCAGGGCTTTGGCGGCATGGCCACCGGCTTCGAGGCCATCGCGGCCACGTTACAGCAGTTCTGGGACACCGTGCATCCGCTCCCCGAGGACGACGATCTCGAGCTGCGCATGGGCCCGCTGGAGTTCATCGGCGCCAAGCTCGGCATCCCCACGCGTATGATCCCGTGGGGGAACAGCGGCGTCTCCATGCTGCGTTTTGCGCTGTCGCGCACCATGCCCACCGACGCGGAGGTGGAGGCCGACTACACCAAGGGCGACGCCCGCACCGAGGCGTTGGCACAGGGGAAGCCCAGCCCCGAGTCGATTGACGCCGCGCTGGAGGCGATGACCAAGGTCGCGGTGCGCGCGGTGTTGGGCGATGTCGATCTTGCCATCGCGTCGCTGGCGGCGCTGGAAAAAGTGTCTGACGAACGCTTCGGTCGCGAGGCCCCCGCGTTCAACGGCGTGCGCAAGGAACTGGACGACATCCGCCGGTTTCTGGCTGGACAGGTGACCCGCAAGTTGGAGCTGGATCCGGATCCGATCGAAGCGGAAGCGGACATCGCCGACGCCGTCGCCGCGACTGGCGTAGACGATGGAGCCCCCATGACGACGGAGCCCAGTAACCGGGCCGATGCCGCGCAGCGCATCGGCGTGATTGCGCGGTGGTTGCGTCAGCAGGATGCCGGCAGCCCCGCGCCGTATTTGCTGGTGCGTGGGTTCCGTTGGGGCGAGCTCCGCGCGCAGGCGCCGGAGCTGGATCCCAAGTTGCTCGAAGCGCCGCCCACGGTCACGCGCGCCAAGCTCAAGACGCTGTTGCTCGACGGCAAGTGGGCCGAGCTGCTGGAGAACGCCGAAGTGCTGATGGCCACCGCCCCCGGTCGCGGCTGGCTGGACTTGCAGCGGTATGTCCTGACCGCCTGCGCCCAGCTGGGCACCGGCCACGACGCGATCGCGGCGGCCATTCGTAGTGAATTGCGCGCCCTGCTGCGCGCGTTGCCGCAGCTCACCCGGATGACGCTCATGGATGATACGCCCTCGGCCAACGAAGAAACCCGCGCGTGGTTGGAGAGCGAAGGGCTCAATCCCGCGCCCGACGAGTCCGATGCCCCGCACGAGCCGGCCGACGACGGTGCCGCCGACAGCGACGTTGGCGACGGCAGCGACGTGCTGGCCGAAGCGCTGGAAGACGACGCGTCCTCCGCGCATCAAGGTGGGTTTACGCGCACGCGGGCCGTGCGCCGCGCCGCGCCAACCCGTGGACGCGACACCTTCGATGTGGCGCGCAGCGAACTGGCGCTCGGTCGCCCCAATCGTGCCATCGAACTCCTGATGGCCGATCTCGCACGCGAGCAGTCGCCGCGCGGGCGGTTCGTGCGCCAGACGCAAATCGCGTACGTGATGGTGGAGGCGGGGCTCGACGCGGTGGCCACGCCCATCTTGCAGAAGCTCATCGAGACCATCGACGAGAAGGGGCTCGACCAGTGGGAATCGGGGCCGGTGGTCGCGCAGCCCATGGCGCTCATGTGCCGAGTGATCGATCGCACCGGCGGCGATGAAAGCGCGCGCTACGAGTTGTACCTGCGCGTCTGTCGTCTTGATCCGCTGCAGGCCATTGCGCTGCAGTCCCGGTAACCGGCGCTGATGGCGCGCACGGAGCTTGATCGCGCGGTTCGCCCGTCGCTCTTCGATCGTCTGACCGACGAGGCGCCGCGCGAGCCTGCCGATCGGCATACGTCACCTGCGGAGTCCGCGCTGGTCTATCGCCGCGCGGTGCAACGCGATGTGGAAGCGCTGCTCAATACACGCCGAGCCATTGTGCCCGTCCCGGCGGGGTGCGTGGAAGTGCGCCGCTCGGTGCACGAATACGGCATCGGGGACAGCACCGGCATTCCGGTCGGTACGACGGAGGGGCGCAAGCGACTCACCGACGACGTGCGTGATGCGCTCGTGCGCTGCGAACCACGCCTCACCAACATTCGCGTCGTGCTCGTGGAAGCGTCGCAGCTCAACGCGCAGCAAGTGCGCTTCAGCATCGAAGCCACGTTGTTGATGGATCCGAGTCCGGAAAAGGTCGTGTTCGACACGGTCCTGGAAGTCTCGCGCGGGACCTTCGAATTGAACGGCGCCGTCTGATGCAGGACGATCTCCTTCTCTACTACGAGCGCGAGCTCACGTACCTGCGGAAGCTGGGCGCGGAGTTTGCGCAAAAGTATCCCAAGGTCGCGTCGCGTCTGCAGCTCGAGGCTAGCAAGGTCGAGGATCCGCATGTCGAGCGTTTGCTCGAAGGGTTTGCGTTTCTCGCCGCGCGCGTGCATCGACGGCTCGATGACGACTTCCCTGAGATCTCCGAGACGTTGCTGGAGATGCTGCATCCGCAGCTGATCCGTCCGATTCCGTCCATGTGTATCGTGGACATGCCGCTCGATCCGGCGCAGGGGCGTCTGCCCGAGGGCTTTGCTGTGCCGCGCGGAAGCGTGCTGCATTCGCGTCCCGTCAACGGGGTGCCGTGCACGTTTCGCACGGCCTACGACACCACGCTCTGGCCGCTCACGGTCACCTCGGCCGCCTGGACGTCGCCCGACCGCGCCGGCGCCGGGGCTCAGGGGCGCGAGGCCGTGGGAGCCATCCGTCTTGAGTTGCGCGCGTTCGACGGTGTGCGCCTACAGGACCTCGCCATTGATGCATTGCGGCTGCATCTCGCGGGTGACGCGAGCGTGGCCGATACGCTGTACGAGTTGCTGCTGAACAACGCGACGTCGATTGTGCTGCGCAATCCGGATCGTCCGTCCGCCCCACCCGTTCTGCTCGCACCGCGCGCGGTCACAGCGGTGGGATTCGGACCCGACGAACAGATGCTGCCGTATCCGACGCGCGCGTTCACGGGATACAATTTGCTGCTTGAGCTGTTCACGTTCCCCGAGAAGTTCCGCTTTGTGGACGTGCAGGGATTCGGGGCCGCGCTGCGCAAACTCGGGGCGACCGATCGGGTGGAGATGAGCTTTCTCATCGCCCCGTTCGAACGCGCCGAGCGTCGGCAGGCGCTCGAACTGGAACTGTCGGCGAAGAGCTTTCGCACCAGCGCGGTGCCAGCCGTGAATCTGTTCGAGATGCTCGCCGAGCCCATCCTGCTCACGGAGCGGACGTACGAGCATCTCGTGGTGGCGGATGCGCGGCGTCGGCTGGAAGTGGATGTGTGGAGCGTGGATCGTGTGAAGTTGGTGGAACATGAAGCGCGCGAAAGTCGGGAGCTCTCGCCGCTGTACTCGCACCGCCATTCGGTGAGCGGCGCGGGCGATGATGTGTTCTGGCAGACCTCACGGCGTGCTGCCGCATGGCGGACCGATCATGGCACGGAAGTGACGCTCACGTTCACCGATTTGTCCGGTGAACTACGGACGCCCGACGCGGATGTGCTGTCGCTCAACGTGACGTGCTTCAACGGAGACCTGCCAAGCCGACTGCCGTTCGGTGTGGACGATCGCGGGGATTTCGAACTCGTGAGCGGTGGGCCCATCCAGCGCATCTCGTGCGTCGTCAATCCGACCAAAGCCATTCATCCTGCGCTCGGCAAGACGCTCTTGTGGCGGCTCATCTCGTCGCTGTCGCTGAATCATCTGTCGCTGACCGATGAATCGCCCGATGCGCTGCGGGAACTCTTGCGGCTGCACAACATCGGCAATGCGCTGAGTGCTGAGCGGCAGATTGACGGTCTGAGTGGCGTCAAGAGCGAGCCCGCCTTTTCGCGCGTGACGTCGGAGCACGGCATCGCGTTCGCGCGTGGCCGGCACATCACGCTGGAATTTGATGAGGAGCAGTTTCCGGGCGGCGGCATGTACCTGATGGCCGGCGTCCTTGAGCGTTTCGTTGCGTTGTACGCCACCATGAACAGCTTCACCAAGGTGACGCTGCGGTCACGCCAACGTCGCCGAGTGGTGGCGGAGTGGCCCGCGCGCGCGGGTTGGCGCTCGCTCCTATGACGAACGAGCTCCGCAAGGCTCGCCGCCGCAAGAAGCTGGGTGCTGCGCTTGAACGCGAGGGCACCGGCTTCGAGTTCGTGCAGGCCATCCGCCTGCTCTCGCGACTGTATCCTGATCGTGCGGCGGTGGGCGGCTGGGACGATCCGGCGCGTGAAGTGGTGCGTCTGTCGGTCCCACCGTCGTTGGCGTTTCCCGCCTCGGAAATCGCCGAACTGACCTTGCCCGCTGAGACCACCGCGGCGGATGGGACGCGTGGGCGGGCCACCGAGCCCGCGAAAATGTCGGTGCGGTTTATGGGATTGACCGGATCGCAGGGTGTGCTGCCGCACGTGTATACGTCGCATGTCGCGGCGCGCACGCGGGCCAAGGACACCGCGTTTCTCGACTTCCTGGATCTGTTTCATCATCGCGCTCTGTCGCTGTTTTATCGCGCGTGGGAACGGCATCGGCCGACGGTGCCCGCCGAGCGTGGTCAGGAAGACCGCCTGCGCTCGCACCTCCTGGATCTGGTGGGCGCTGGAACGCCGGCCGTGCAGCAGCGGTCCCGCGTGTCCATCGATTCACTGGCGCACTACGCGGGGCTGTTATCCATCCGCACGCGTCCGGCCGAAGCGCTCGCGCAGTTGGTCGCGGACTACTTCGCCGTTCAGGTGCGCGTCGAGCAGTTCGTCGGGCAGTGGCAGCCGCTACGGCACGGCGGTCAGATGTGTCTGGGCGCGGATGACGACGATGGCCGTCTGGGCATGGCCGTGGTCGGCGATGCCGTATTCAACGCGCTGGCGTCTGTGCGTCTGCGCATTGGCCCGCTGACGCGCGCGCAGTTTGACACGTTCCTCCCCGGCGGGGCGCAGCATGAAGGATTGTGCGCGCTGGCCCGCCTGTTCGCCGACGATCAAGTCGGTGTGGAGGCGCAGTTGGTGTTGTCGCGCACGGAGGCGTCGTCCGCTTCCCTTGGTGCGTCGCACGCGCCGACGCTTGGTTTTGGCACGTGGCTCGGCGCGAAGCCGCGCGCACGTGATCTGGATGATGTTCGGTTGACTCTGTGTTGATTCTGTGTTGAACCTCCCCGCCTCCCCTCGCCACCTGCTGACGGAGAAGTCATGGCTGTAAACCTGCGTGGTCTGATCGCGAAGATGAATGCACCTACGCGCAGCGCCGTGGAAGGCGCCGCCGGGCTGTGTCTGTCGCGTACGAATTATGACGTCGAGATCGAGCACCTGCTCGTGAAGACGCTGGACGCCACTGACGGTGATGTGGCCGTCATTCTCAAGCATTTCGGGGTGAACCGCTCGCGGTTGGCTGATGATCTCGCGCGTGCGCTCGACAAGTTGAAGCGCGGCAACGCGAAGACGCCGTCGCTCAGCCCGTCGCTGGTGAACATGCTCAGCGAAGCGTGGATGATCGGTTCCGTCGAGTTTGGCGCGCCGCGCGTGCGCACCGGCCATTGCCTGTTGGCCTTGGTGAGCGTGAGCGAACTCACGCGCATGGCGAGTGATCTCAGCAAGGAGTTCGACAAGATCGCGCCGGAAGTGCTGAAGAAAGAGTTCGTGACGATTACGGCGTCGTCGGCCGAGGCGGCGGCGGAGATCGGATCGATTGATTCGGTCGCGTCGTCGGCGAGTGCGTCGGGCGCGACGGGTAGCCCGAAGGCCGGTGGCCGCACGCCCAATCTCGATCAGTACACGGTGGACATGACCGCCAACGCCCGCGCGGGCAAGATCGACCCTGTGCTGGGGCGCGACTTCGAAGTGCGGCAGGTGATCGACATCCTCACGCGTCGCCGTCAGAATAATCCGATCCTCGTCGGCGAAGCCGGCGTGGGTAAGACGGCTGTGGTGGAAGGGTTCGCGCGTCGCATCGTGCAGGGCGATGTGCCGGAGCCGCTCAAGAATGTGTCGCTACGTTCGCTCGACCTGGCCATGCTGCAGGCCGGCGCGGGCGTGAAGGGCGAATTCGAAAATCGCTTGAAGGGGCTGATCGAAGAGGTGAAGAACTCGCCGACGCCGATCATCCTCTTCATCGACGAAGCGCACACCATGATCGGCGCAGGTGGTGCGGCCGGTCAGGGCGATGCGGCGAATCTGCTCAAGCCGGCGCTGGCGCGCGGCGAACTGCGCACGCTGGCCGCGACCACGTGGAGCGAGTACAAGAAGTTCTTCGAGAAGGATCCAGCGCTCTCGCGTCGCTTCCAGTTGGTGCAGGTGGAAGAGCCCACCGAGGACGTGTGCCAGTTGATGCTGCGCTCCGTGGTGCCGGCGCTCGAGAAGCACCATAACGTGCGCATTCTCGACAGCGGGGCCGAGGCGGCGGTGCGGTTGTCGCACCGGTATCTCCCCGATCGTCAGCTGCCGGACAAGGCCGTGAGCGTGCTCGATACCGCGTGCGCGCGCTTGGCCCTCGGCCAGAGCGCGACGCCGGCGCCGATTGAAGATGCGCGCCGCACGCTGGATGACCTCGCGTTGCAGGAGCGCGTGCTCACGCGCGAGCAGGCGTCGGGCGCCGATCACAGTGAGCGACTGACGAACATCGCCGAGACGCGCGAGAAGACCACGGCGACGCTGGCCGCGCTTGAAGTGCGCTGGAGCGCCGAACGGGCGCTGGTGGAACAGATCAAGGGCGTGCGCGAGAAGCTTGAGGCCGAGGTGGATAGCGTGGATCGCACGGCCGCCGATGCGCTGCGCGCGGAGCTCAATGCGCTCAACAGCGAGCTCGAGACCATGCAGGGCGAGCACCCGCTGGTGCGCATCTTCGTGGACGCGTCGATTGTTGGCGAGGTGATCTCCGGCTGGACCGGCATCCCCGTGGGCAAGATGATGAGCAACGAGCTGGAGACGATGCTCGAACTCGAGAAGCATCTCGGGGCGCGCGTCATCGGCCAGGATCACGCGCTCGAGGGCATCTCGCGTCGCGTGCGGACCTCCAAGGCCGGCATCGAAGATCCGAACAAGCCCAAGGGCGTCTTCATGCTCGTCGGCCCCAGCGGCGTCGGCAAGACGGAAACAGCGCTGGCGTTGTCCGATCTGTTGTTCGGTGGTGAGCACAACATCATCACCATCAACATGTCCGAGTTCCAGGAAGCGCATACCGTGTCGACGCTCAAGGGCTCGCCGCCGGGCTACGTGGGCTACGGCGAGGGTGGTGTGCTCACCGAGGCCGTGCGTCGCCGTCCGTACAGCGTCGTGCTGCTGGATGAAGTCGAGAAGGCGCACCCTGACGTGCTGGAGCTCTTCTTCCAAGTGTTCGACAAGGGCGTCATGGAAGACGGCGAAGGTCGTCAGATCAACTTCAAGAACTGCCTGATCATTCTGACGACGAACGCGGGCACGGAAACCATCATGAAGCTGACGGCCGATCCGGAAACGATGCCGTTCCCGGACGCGATGGCCAAGGCGCTCAAGCCCGAACTCGATGCCGTCTTCAAGCCGGCCTTCCTCGGTCGTATGGTCATCGTGCCGTACTATCCGGTGCGCGACGAGAATCTCAAGCAGATCGTGCGGCTCAAGATCGGCAAGATTGCGCGCCGGCTGCGGGCGACGCACCGCATGGAGATGCAGTACGACGAATCGTTGATCACGCAGGTGGCCGCACGCTGCACGGAAGTGGAGAGCGGTGCCCGCAACGTGGACAACATTCTCAGCAACACCCTGCTGCCGGAAATTTCGCGCATGCTGCTGGCGGCCATGGCGGATGGACTCCGTCCGACGGCGCTCAGCGTGGGCGTTGGTGAGGACGGCGACTTTACGTACGCGCCGGTTGTAGACGCCGCCGCGGTCTGACGCGACGGTCATTCGAGCATCTCCCGAGGACGGCCCGATGGAATGGACACAAGCGAATCGCCCGTTTCGCCTCACGACGCCGCTCGGCGCCGACGTGATGCTGCTCGTGCGCTGGACGGGGGAGGAGCATGTCTCCTCCTTCTTCCGGTTCACGGTCGTGGCATTCAGCACGCGCGGGGATATCGGCGCGAGCGACTTGTTGCTCAAGCCGGTCTCGCTGAAACTGGCGTTACCGGGCGGCGGTGATCGCACGATTCACGGGGTGGTGAGCCGACTCGCGCGTGGCGGGTCGGCCCCCGCTGGCTACGTCGCGTACGAGCTGGAAATTGTTCCGGCGCATTTCGTGCTGGCGTTGGACGAAGGGTTTGATATCTACCAGAACAAAAGCGCGCGCGATGTCTGCGACGCGTTGCTCACCGGAACGCCGCATGAGTGGAAGCTGACGCGTACGCTCGAACCGCGGCCGTACTGCTTCCGCTATCGGGAAAGCCGGTGGACGTGCGTGGCGCGGCTGCTGGAGCAGGAAGGCATCTTCTTCCGCTACGATCACACCGGGAGCGAGGGGAAGCTGGTGCTGGGTGACTCCACGGCGTCGGCGCAGCCAGCGTGGGGCGTCACCGCCCTCAAGTACAACGAGATGATGTTCGACGAGCCGCGCCTGACGAACCTGCAGATGCACTCGGCGCCGTTCGTGGCCGAGACACGGGTGCGGACGGCCAGCGAGTTCATGTTCAACCGCAGCGTGGGTGACGTGACGGCGTCGGCGGGGGCGTTCACGCCGCCGGCGGACGTCAAGGCCTATCGGTTCGAGCAGCAGATCGGGGGGCACCGCAGTGGCCTGTCGCACAGCGGCGGCGCCACGGCCAGTGACGCGGGCAAGCTCACGGCGGACGCCAAGGCCTATTCACGCATTCGCCAGGAACGCGCCGAAACGTTGTCGGTGCTGTATTCGGGGGAAAGCCGCTATGTGGGGCTCGAAGCCGGCGCAAAGACCGAGGTGTTGGACCATCCAAACCCCGCGATGAATGTGTCGTTGTTCGTCATCACGGTGTGGCACCACGGCAGCAATGGTTCCTACGGCGTTGGCGAGGACTCCAACTTTTCGTACGGCAATCGGTTTGAGGGCATTCCGGCCTCCACGCCCTTCCGCCCGGCGTTGACCACGCCGTGGCCGCGCGTGGGCGGTTCGCACGTGGGCACGGTGGTCGGTCCTGACGGCGAGGAGATTTACACCGACAAGCACGGGCGCGTGCAGGTGGTGTTCAAGTGGGATCTCTCAGACGCCAAGACGCTGGCGCGCTCCTGCTGGATTCGGGTCGCACAGCCGTTCGCCGGACAGAACTTTGGCGCGGTCTTCCTGCCGCGCATCGGCCATGAGGTGTTGGTCGAATTTCTCGACGGCAACCCCGACAACCCGGTGGTGGTCGGCAGCCTGTATAACGGCACCAACCTGCCGCCGTGGGCGTTACCCGAGAACAAGACGCAGAGCGGTATCAAGACCAAGAGCACGCTCAACGGCGGCGCCGAGAATTTTAACGAGCTGCGCTTTGAGGATAAGAAGGACAACGAGCAGATCTTCGTGCAGGCCGAGAAGAATTTCGACGCCATCATCAAGAACGACGAGACGCGCGAAGTCCGGCACGATCGCACCACCACCATCACGCATCAGGACGCGAAGATCGTCAAAGAAGGCGACGATCTGACCACGGTGGAGAAGGGCGAGCAGCACATCAAGGTGCTGGACAACAACCGCACACTGCTGGTGGAGAAGGATCACACCGTCACGATCAACGGCAACGAGACGATCACCGTCGCGCTGGATCGCGGCGTCACCGTGGAAGGGAGTCAGACCGTCGCCGTCACGACGGACCATACCATCACCGTGGACGGGAAGCAGACGACCACCGTGACCGGTAACGATGCGACCACGGTCGAGCAGGGCAATTCGACGTTGAAGGTGAAGACCGGCAACATCGAGGCGAAGGCGGAGCTCGGGAGCATCACCATCAAGGCGGCCGCCGGTGCCGTCACGGTGGAAGGCATGCAGAAGATCGAGCTGAAAGTCGGTCCCAGTTCCATCGTGATCGACATGTCCGGTGTGCAGATCAAGGGCGCAATGGTGAAGGTGGAAGGCACGGGCATGGCGCAGATCAAGGCGCCCATGACCCAGGTGAACGGTGATGGCATGTTGATGCTCAAGGGCGGCATCACCATGATCAATTAAGGAGATCGCGATGACTGCACCTCTTGCCATGGCGCCCGATCCGTTGGCGGCGCTAGCCGAGCCGGCGCGCTGGCTGCTGACCCGCGTGGCGCCGGATGAGCCGGCGATGGCGTTCGTGCGCCCCGATTTGGCGCTGGAGCAGTTGTTCGATACGTGGATGCAGCAGGAGCAGGTGCCCTCGGCCATTCGCTTGCTCGCCGGCGTGATGCCATCGCGCGAAAGCGTCTGGTGGGCCTGGGTGTCGGCGCGGCACGCCACGCAGATGGTGGGCGGCGCGGCACCGACCGCAGCCGCGCACAAGGCTATCGCGGCGGTGGAGCAGTGGATTGTGCGTCCAGACGACGACGCGCGACGGGCGGCCTGGGATGCCGGTAATGCGGCGGGACTGGACACCCCCATCGGCATGGTGTCCGCGGCGGTCTTCCTGAGCGGCGCGACGGTTGGGCCATCGAGCCTGCCCGCTGTACCGCCACCGCCCGGTGTGGTGCCGCCGCTGGTGGCGGGCGTGGTGACGCTGGCCGCCGCCGCCAACGCGGATGCCGAGTTGGTGGGGCCCACGCTGGCGGCGTTTGCCGCGCAGGGGCTCGAAATTATTAAGCGGCTGGGCGGTTGGGATGCCGCGCTCGCGAGTGCGTACGAGCGGCATCAGCGTGCGGTCGTGGAGTACGAGCGCGTCACGAAGTCTCCCACCGCCAAGTAAACGCGCATGGGACAGCCCGCGGCTCGCCTCACTGATATGCACGTCTGCCCCATGATGACCCCGGGCGTGCCCCCCATTCCGCACGTTGGTGGCCCCATTCTCGGGCCCGGCGTGCCGACCGTGCTGATCGCCGTCATGCCGGCGGCGACGGCCACCAACATGTGCATGTGTGTTGGGCCACCGGACGTGATCGCCAAGGGATCGTCGACGGTGCTCATTCAGTCGCTACCGGCGGCGCGCATGGGGGATTCTACGGCACACGGTGGTACCATTGTGCTGGGTGCACCGACTGTTCTCATTGGCGGGTAGAAGGTCGCACGCTCCACGTCGCACGAACGACGTGGTCACGCGACGTGGTCACTCGACGCGATGCCCGCGCGTTGTCCGGATACCTGTCTCGGCGTGGTGCCACACCGCTGCGCCGCCTGATGCCCTTCTCGATCGCTTTGGAGCCGTCCGTTGTTCCTGCTTACTCGCCTCCTGATCACGCGCGCGTCCCGACCGCGTCCTGTCGTCCTGCGCGGCGTCGGGGGACTGGCCATGCTGATGTCGGTGGCCTGCAGCGGCGCGGACAATCCCACTGGCGCCGGCCGCGTGCCCGGCTCGGTGCGGTTGGCCCTCTCGGCGGGCATCGTCGCCAATCCCGGCGCGGTCGTGGAAGGCCTCGTGACCTACACCCCGTCGACCGGCGGTACGGCGCAGACGGTCGCGCGCGACTCGCTGGTGGTGAACACGGGCGGCACTGATGCCGCGTTGTCGCTGGCGGCGGATGTCACCGCGTGCGTCCGCGACGCTGCCGCAGCTGGATCCGCGCCCTGCGCGCTGGATCTGACCGTGCGGCTCAAGCGCGCGGGGGTGGTGCTCGACGAGTCGAGCCAGCGACTCACCGTCGCGGCCGGGACCGACAAGCTCGATGCCTCGCCGGTCCAACTGTTTGAAGTCGCCACCGTACGGATCGCGCCCGCCACCATCGCGAACGCCGAGCCGGGCGATTCCGTCGTGCTGTCGGCGACGCCGCTGGATCGCGCGGGTGGTACCGTGGCCGGCCGCGCGCCGACCTGGTCGGTGGTGAGTGGTGGCGTGTCCGTGGGCACGACCGGGGTCCTGCGGGCGCTCGCGTCGGGACCGGCCGTGGTCCGCGCCGCCGTCGGCGGACGGACGCAGGATCTGTCGCTGACGGTGGGTACCGCGAGTGTTGCCAGCATCGATCTGGCACCTGCCGATACCACCATCTCCGTTGGCGCCAATCTCCCCTACCGCGTGACCGCCCGCTCGGCCACCGGCGCCGTGCTCACGGGACGGACCATCGCCGTCACGTCGTCCAACCCGAGCGTGGCCAGCGTGAACGCCGCCGGCCTCGCCGGCGCCCTCAGCATCGGCCAAGTGGTGATCACCGCCCGCTCCACGGAGGGGCGCAACGGCGCGACCATCACCGCCAGCACCGCGCTGCGCGTGGAGGCCGCGCCGGTCGTGCAGGTCGCCCCATCGGCGCTGAGCTTCGAGACCGAACTCGGCCAGCCGCTCCCGGCCGCCAGCACGGTCGCCATCACGAACGCCGGCGCTGGCTCCCTCGGCTCGCTCTCCGTGTTCATCGGCAGCGATTCGCTGGTCACGGCCACGCTCGATCGCACCACGGCCCCCGCGGTGCTGACGGTCCGTCCATCCACGCGCGCCGCCAGCGCACAGCTGGCGGTCAACGTCCCCACGCAGTCTATCGTGCGGGTGCGCTCCACGACGATCGGCGTGCCCGACGGCGTGCTGACCGTCACGCTGACGCGTCGCCCATCGCCGCAAATTCTCCTGAACCGGACGCTGGTCGCGTATGACAGCGTGCCGCAGAACACGGTCAGTGCCGTCACCAGCGTTGCGATTACCAGCCCCACGCGCCCGCTGGCGGGGCTGCAGCTGAGCGTGAACTATCTGCAGGCCGTGGCCCCGTGGCTGACCGCCACGCTGGTGGGCACCTCGACGCCCGCGAGCTTCACGGTGCGCGCGTCGGCGGGCACGCTGCCGGCGGGCACGTATACCGCGGACGTGACCGTCAGCGCCACCGATCCCAGCCAGCCGGTGACCATGCGTGTCTCCATGCGCGTGCCACCGCCGGCGTCGGTCGTGTTGTCGGCCGCGTCGCTCACCTTCGGCCCGCTTGATCCGTCCGTGATCGCCGGACCGGCGCAGGTGGTCAACGTGACGTCGTCCAACGGCGCGATTGTCCTCTCGGGCCTCTCGTCCAGCATCGTGTATCTCGGCACGGGTACCGGCTGGCTCTCGACCACGCTGCAGTCCACGACGGCCACGCCGACCACCATGTCGGTCACGCCGCGTCCCACCGGCTTGGCCGACGGTATTTATCAGGCGCTGATTATCGTGGCGTCGAGTACCGGTGGTGCCAGCTCGGATACCGTGAACGCGCAGCTCACCGTGCGGCGCGACTCCATTCTGACCACGCCCGATAGTCTGGCCTTCACGCTGCTGCCGGGTGAGCAGGGGGCCGCTCAGAGCGTGTCTCTGCGCACCGTCTCGGGGGATACGCTGCGGTTGGACACCCCCGGGTACTCCGTGACGTACGACCAGCCTGCGTCCGCGGGATGGCTGCAAGCGGTGTCACTGTCGGGGCAACTGCTCCCCGCCTCACTGCGCTTCACGCCGGTGCCGCAAATCAACCTCGCGCCGGGCACGTACACCGCGCGCATTGCGGTGACCGCGCGGAATGGCGCGCGCGTGGGGCGCGTGAAGGTCACGCTCAACGTGTCAGGGTTCACCGAGGTGTCCTCCGGCACCTATCACAGCTGCGCGCTCAAAAACGGCGGCGCGATGTACTGCTGGGGCGACAATATCTACGGTCAGGCCGCATCCGCCCGGCAAGGGCCTCTCACACTCCCTCTCCGCGCCGCGAGTGCCCCGGTGCTGGCACAAGTTGAGGGGGGCGATGGTGCCACCTGTGGTCTGACGGCAACGGGCGTGGCCTATTGCTGGGGCCAGAACATGACGGGCGTTCTCGGGAACGGGACCTTCGATAGTGAACAGCTGATGAATCCGATCCCGGTGCCGGTATCGGGAGGACTGACGTTCGCGCAACTCAGTGCGGCCGGTTTTCACGTGTGCGGCCGGACCACCGCTGGTGCCGCGTACTGCTGGGGAACCAACTACTACGGAGAAGGCGGAAGCGTCTCCTCCGGCAATCTGCTCGTGCCGACGCCGGTTGGTGGGGGGCGGGTGTTTGTCCAACTCGCCACCGGGTGGTACCACAGCTGCGGCCGCACCGCGGCGGGGGCTGTGTACTGCTGGGGCAACAACTCGCGCGGCGAGCTGGGTAACGGCACCCAGACACCGTCAACGGCGCCGGTCCTGGTGGGTGGCGGGCTGACGTTTGTCGACATCGACGCCGGCGACAGCCACACCTGTGGTCGGACGAGTGCTGGCCCCACCTACTGCTGGGGCGCGAACGATCAGGGGCAGCTCGGCAACGGGACCATCTCCAGCTGGGAGCTCACCCCGGTACCCGTCGCAACCTCTGCGACATTCGTCAAACTGACGATGGGCGGCTACTTCAGTTGTGGCACGGTGGCCAACGGCAGTGCCTTCTGCTGGGGGGGCAACGACGCCGGTCAGCTTGGAAATGGCTCAATCGGACAGCCGTCACCGTCCCCGGTGCCTGTCTCCGGCGGTGTGTCGTTCACCTCGCTGACGGCGAGCTGGCAATCAATCTGTGGACGTTCCTCGATCGGTACGATCTACTGCTGGGGGGATAACAGCTACGGGCAACTCGGCAACGGCGGCCTGAGCCCCAGTGCGACACCGCAACAAATCGGCCCACCGGGCGGCTTCGTCACCAGCGCGTCGCGCGCAGCAACCGGCGCCGCGGGATTCGGTCGCCCGCGCGTCGCGCCCACCGCTCCGCCCCGTCCTCGGCCAATCGTGCGCCCGCCGGGTTGACGCTAACCACCGTTCCCGGCACCGGACGCCACGCGGTGACGCGCGCGAGCACACGCTCGATCACACGCGCGATCACGCGTGGCGTGTCCATCTGGTACTTCATTCCTCGCACCACTGTGCTCCATGGCCGACGGCCCTGACGTACCCGCGTCTGCTGACGACAGCGCCTCGTCGACTCCAGACGAGATCTCCATCCAAGAAGCGCTCGCCTACGCGATCCGGCTGCACTTGGATAACGCGTTGGACGGGGCCGAAACGCTCTATCGGCGTATCCTGGCCGTCGCACCGGAGTACGCGGACGCGCTGAATTACTACGGGATCTTGGCCTACCAGCGTGGCCGTGCCGAAGAAGGCATTCATGCCATCGCGCGCGCGATCTCGCTGGTGCCCGACTTTGCCGACTTCCACATCAACTTCGGCAACATGATGTCGGGGACCGGTCGCATCGACGACGCGTTGGCCGCGTATCGCCGCGCCGACGCCCTCTCGCCCAACGACGCCAACATCTACAACAACGTCGGCGCCATCCACATGGCGTGCGGGGCCATGGCCGAGTCCGAGTTCGCACTGCAGCGCGCCATAGCACTCGATCCGACGCACTTCCGCGCGTTCAACAACCTCGGGCGCCTCCGCTCGCGTCAGGGGCGTGACGAGGAGGCGGTGGAAGCGTTGTGCACGTCCATCACCCTGATGCCCAACAATCGGGAAAGTCGGCGCCTCTTGGCGACGGCGTATTACACGATGGGCAAACGCACGGAAGCGGCTGCGGTGTTCAAGCAGTGGTTGGACGAGGAGCCGGATGATCCGACGGCGCGCCACATGTATGCCGCGTGCTCGGGCGAGGACGTGCCGCTGCGGGCGGATGACACGTACATCGAGCAAACCTTTGATCACTTCGCCAGCAGCTTCGATGAGCAGTTGCAGGTGAAGCTGCACTATCGGGCACCGGAATTGGTGGCCGAAGCACTCGCGCGGCACGCGCCGTCCGACGATCGACTGTTGGACCTGCTGGACGCGGGCTGCGGCACGGGGCTGTGCGGGCCGTTGGTCGCCGCGCGTGCGCGGCGGCTGGTGGGCGTGGACCTCTCCGGCGCGATGCTGGCCAAGGCGGAGGGACGCGGGTGCTACCATGAGCTCGCGAAGGCGGAGTTGACCGCTTTCATCGAAGCGGCGACCGCCGAATACGACGTGATCATTTCGGCTGATACGCTGGTCTACTTCGGCGCGCTGGAGGCGGTCCTTGCCGCCGCCAGTACCGCGCTCCGTCCGCAGGGCGTGCTGGTGTTCACCGTCGAAGAACATCCCGACGCCGAACAACCGGCGGACTATCGCATGAACCCGCACGGCCGGTACTCGCACAGCCGCGACTACATCGCGCGCGTGCTGCAGGACGCTGGGTTCCACGTCGTCGAGCTGACGCCAGCGGTCCTGCGTCGCGAAGCCGGCAAGCCGGTGAACGGTCTGGTCGTGGTCGCGCGGACGTCGTGATGCGACGGCTCCGAGGCCGGCCGCGCGCGTCGGGCGGCCGACCTCGGGTTTTCCTGCGTTAGATGGACGGGCGGCAGCCGATCATGAGGCGTTTGTCTTCACTGTCTTTCCGCACCGCCTCGGATACGCCCGGCACCTTCGACGCGCGTTCAAACGACACGCAGGCCTGCGTCTTGTCGTTCATGGCGAACTGCGAAAGGCCCGTGTAGATCCACGCCCACCCCTGATCCACCGGACCGAGCTTGCTGCGGATGGCATCGATCTCGATGATGGTCAGCTTCGCGTTGCCCTGACTGTCGTCGCGATCGAAGTGGTCCATGATGCGCTGCAGATCGGCGCTGCGTTGCGTGGTGGCGGGCGCCGTCGGCTTCGGTGATTCCACCGCGGCGTCGGGGACGCGCACCGCGGGCGTGTTCGGGGTGGCCACCGGCTTGCGCGCGTCAGCAACCACGGCCGGCCCCTTCGTCGATGAAGCCGTGGCGGTCGATGGGGCGGGACTCGCTGCCGGCGTCGTCGCGGGGGCCACCGGTACCGCGGATGTATCGCGGAGTACACCGTCGCTCGGCGTCGGCGCTGGCGCGGCCACGTCCGTCGCGCCCGTAGAGGCCTGCGGCGCGACAGACGCCTCGGGCGATCCCGCGTCTTTCCGCGTGAGCATGACGCCCAGCACGATCGCCCCCACCACCACCACACCACCCACACTCATCGCGAGTGTTCGGCGCGAGGCACCCGCGGCGTTCGACGACGCGTTGGCAGGCGAGGCGTTCGACGCGCTGGCGCGACTCGGCGCACTGGCGGCCGCACTGGCGGCCGCACCGATCGCGCGCGTCGGCGCCGTGGACCCCGCGCGCGTGCGATCATTCCACGCCGTCACCAGATCCAGCAGCGTCTTCGCGAACAACACGGCCGTGGCGGGGCGCTGCGCGCTCTCGCGGGCCAGCGTGCTGTCGAACAGTGCCTGCACATCGGCCGGCCAGGCCGTGGTTGGCAACGCCTCGGCCAGCGTGCGCGGCACGGTGGTGATGCGCGCCAGCATCTCCGCCTGCTCCGAATCGCCGGTGAACGGCCGCAGCCCGGTCAGCAGCGCGAAGGCCAAGAGCCCCAGCGAGTAGATGTCGCTGCGCGGGTCGATCGTTTCCCCCATTAACTGCTCGGGGCTCATCCACGCCGGTGTGCCAATGACGTAGCCGGCCTGCGTGTGTCCCTGATCCGCGTCGGCGTTCTGCAACTTCGCGATGCCAAAGTCCAACACCTTCACGCGCGTGCCGCCGCCCGCGTCGTCGAGAATCATGACGTTCTCGGGCTTGAGATCGCGATGCACGATCCCCAACCGATGCGCCGCGTCCATCCCTTCGGCGGTCATGCCGATGATGCGCGCGGCCTCGATGGGCTCCAATGCGCCACGATCATCAATCAGCTGCTTGAGCGTGCGACCGGCCACGTACTCCATGATGATGTACGCGCGGCCATCGGGCATGAACCCGAAGTCGAACACACGCGCCACGCGATCATGATTGATGCGGCACACCGCCTCCGCTTCCTGACGAAAGCGGGCGATGAGCGTCGGGTCCGGCGACTGATTCTGCTTGAGCACCTTCACCGCGAACTTCTGCGGCAGACGCACGTCGCTCGCGACGTACACCGCGCCCATCCCGCCCTGACTGAGCAGGTCGGTGATCAGGTACCGGTCGGCAATCAACTCGCCGATCAGGTCATCGCCGTGGACCGCGGCCCGAAGCGCGGAACCGTCTTTCGGGCAGAACGTCGTCG
This sequence comes from Candidatus Kuenenia stuttgartensis, assembly GCA_943330235.2. Lineage (GTDB taxonomy): Bacteria > Gemmatimonadota > Gemmatimonadetes > Gemmatimonadales > Gemmatimonadaceae > Gemmatimonas > Gemmatimonas stuttgartiensis_A. The sequence goes on along the minus strand of CALQGY020000023.1, from coordinate 4,848 downwards.
CGTCGGGAAAACTGTCCCCGCACATCAGGCAGATCTTGGGCATCTGGTGTATCACGCGTGAGGAACAAGGTTGCGACTGGCCGGGCCGCTCGTCGGGCATCGCCGGTTGACTCGGTCACCGGCACACCGGCAACTTACTCGCCTGAAGAACATTCGGGTCCTGAACCTCGGAGCGGAAGACGATGGGTCGTATTCAGACGCACGGCGCACGACAGGCCGTCATCGCATTGGCACTACTGGTTGGGGCGTTCGGGGCACTCCCGCACGCGGCCGCCGCGCAGACGCCCGCGCCGGCCACTCGCAAGCCCACGGTCGCCGTCATTCAGTTCGATAATGCCGCCATGGTCAAGCGCGACGAGTTCGCGGCCATGACCATCGGGGTGCAGGTCATGCTGACCAACTCCCTCGCGACCAATGCCGGCATCGACATTGTCGAACGCGAAAAAATTCAGGACATCCTGAACGAGCAGAATCTCACGACGGCCGGACGCATTGACCCGGCCACGGCGTCAAAAGTCGGCAAGATTCTGGGCGCCCGCTACGTGCTCATGGGGGCCATTATCGTCGATCCCAGCAACGAAATGCGCCTCTCCGTCCGCGCGGTGAACAGCGAAACGTCGGCCATCGAGTACACCGAGGACGTCTCCGGCAAGGGGGACAAGATCTTCAAGCTGGTCGATCAGCTGGCCGGCAAGATCAATGCGGGGCTCAAGCTCCCCGGGTTCCGCGCGGAGAAGACCACGAAGGAACTCGGCACGGAAGGCCCGAACCAGCTGGCCGCGATGAAGGCGATGTCCGCCGCACGTCGCTTGGAAGAGCAGGGCGACACGAAGGGCGCGATCGCGATGTACCAGAAGACGTTGGAGCTCAACGGTGATCTGGGTGTGGTGCGCACGCGCCTGGCGATGCTGGAGCAGAAGCCGAAGTAACGCGCCATCCTCGTCGAGCGTGCCACGCTTGCACGGCACGCTCGACCTGGAACCACCGCCTTAGCGTGCGGAGATGGTCAGCCCCGCGGTGATACTGCGGACGGCGGTGGACAGCTGCTCGGTCTTGAGCGTGCCCATGGACAGCCGAACCGACGGGCGCCACTCCACGCCCCCCTGCGGAAACGACGCGCCCACGGTGGCGCCTGCAGCGGTCAGCCCGGCGCCAATGAAGCTCTTGTCCACCGGCAGCCCCGACTGCTGACGCACGTCGAGCCCCAGCACCAGCGACGGCCGGCCTGGTGTGCCGAGGGTGCCCATGCCGCCCAGTTCGATGTAATTGCCGCTCGAGCCCTCAACGACGACCCCAGCCCCGTCCTTGAAGCTGCTGCGATAGCGATCGCTAAACTGCAGCGTCAGGTCGCGAATGCGCGTGCTCGCGATCTGCAGGGTGATCGCAATGAGCCCCGTCGGTCCAAGTTGATACGTGTCGGTCTTGCTGGCTCCGTTGGCAATCGCGTGGATCTCATCGGTGCCGTAGAGGTCACCAACCACGCCGACGGTGAGGCGGTTGGCCCCCAGCAGCCGATCGGCGCCAAGCGACAGGTGCGCCGTGCCACCCGGCGCCAGCTCCGTGCTCGCGCTGCGGCCGGCGATCGTCGCTTCCACCGGCGAATAGGTCCCGCGCTTTTCCACCGATGCCCCAAGCGCGAGCGCCCACGGGCCGACGGTGTGTGCCGACAGTAATCCGACCGTGCCGCCCAACCCCGTGCCCGGGACGGCGACCTGCGCGCCCAGCGCCGGCGCGGCGATGACGCGGAGCACCGTGTTCTCGATGACCGAGAGCCCCGTCGCGCCCGTGGGCACGTTCACGCCGACGGTCAGCTGCAGCGCATCGCCAATGAGCCGACCCGTCGCGCGCAGGCGGACGTCGGTCAGGCCGGAGAGCGAGCGTGTAGTCCCGCTGAGGGCACTGTCCGTCGTGATGCTGCTGGAAAAAACGGCCCCGCTGGCCGACGCCCGCCAGCGCGTACCAAACCCGCGCTCAATCAGGAACGGCAGCGAGATCTGCGTGGCGCTCTTCACCGTCATGGCGTCGAGCGGCACCGCATCGTTGAATTGCCAGGACTGTACCGTGGGCGACGCCACCACGGTGTGCGTGCTTTGGCCATGCAGCGCCGGAGCCTGCACGAGCAGCGCGAGACCGGCCGCGGCCGCCATTCGGCGCGGGAACATGGCGCGCGGACGACACACTGAGCGAGGCATCACGGGGTCCGCACGCTGATGGTGATGGTGAGCAGTTGCTGACGGGTGACGGGCGCATCCACGCCGGATCCAACCACCACGGGTGTGGGGCGATTCACCAGATCGTTGGAGATCGCGATCGCGCGGGTCACACCACTGAGGGTGCCCGGCACCTGCGTCGGCGTATTCTGAATGTTCGAGACGCGTGCCGACGCGTCGGTGAACGTCGGGTCGATGCGCACTGCCGTAGTAAAGCTGGCGATCGCGCTCGGGTAGTCGCGCGCCAGTTCCGCCCGCACGCCGTTGCTGTACGCGAGGAACGCCACCAAGCTGGGCGTGGGGCGTCGTTCGATGGTCCGGCGTTCGGCCGGTGACAGGACCACGCCCATGGCCTCAAACAGACGAAAGACCATCGCCTTTTCGGCGTCGAAGATCTGTGTCATCACCGACGAGCCAGACAGCGACGCTGCGATGGCGCCACTGGTGGCGTCGGCGATCTGCGAGCCGATTTGCACCTGGCCGTTGGGACGAATCTCCAGCGCGCCCAGGACGATGCGGCGTGCACCGATAATCCGGCCCACGCGCGGCGCGCTCGTGGAATCCACGCGCCCGCTCTTGGCGAGATCGAGTTCACGAATCACCGCATCCAGCCGCAAGCGCTCGACCACGACCAGCTTGCTGCTGCGCGCCAGATCCGACGCCAGGAGCGCTGCCACGCCGTAGCCCAGCGACGCGTAGGTCGAGTCACTGGTGGTGACGGTGAGCGGCAGGACACCGACTGCGTTGGCGGCAATCTCCGTGTTCTGGATGGAGCGCTCGCGCGCGATCGCGGCGCGGACCGAGGAGTCCGCTGCTGCCGAACGACTGGCGTACTGTGACATGCCCGGCGCGCAGGCGTCGAGCATGCCCAGCGTGGGGCAGAGCAGCGCGCTGGCCAGCAAGCGGCGCGCGGCGGTGCGCCGCACGCCATGCGGTACGGCACTGAGAGAGAACGTGCGCCTGAGTGACATGAGTCCGTGATCGCCGTGAGTGCCTTGTGACAGCGCGCAGCGATCGGGACATCGCGTCACGAGACGCGCGCTCAACCGCATCTGCCATCGATGCCGACTAGGATGGAATCTCTTACCCACTGCCGTAGCCGCAAGGGGAGCGGACCGGAATACGCGAGGATTACGGCGTCACGCGGTTGGTTCCGAGCGACTTCACCATCGTGTACCAGAACGCCACACCATCGTGAAACGCTTTCACGCCCACGCGCTCCTCTTGGCCGTGGGCGCGACTGGGTTCCGCCTGCTCGAAGAACAACGCCGAAACGCCGTACGTCGGGATACCGGCGTTGCGGGTGAACAATCCGTCGGTGGCGCCCGTGGACATCTCCGGTACGACCACCGCGCCCGGGAACCGCTCGTTCGTGAGCGTTGTGACGGTGCGCATGACGTCATCGCGTAGCGGTGACGGTGGGCTCGGCACCGCGTCCCAGCTGCTCACCACCTTCGCGCCCGCGCCTACCACGCGCTGAATGGTCGCTTTCACCGAATCGATGGATTCGTCGGGGAGGATGCGGCAGTTGATGAGCGCCGAGGCACGTTGTGGCAGCGCGTTGTCGGCGTGTCCGCCGTCGAGTCGCGTCGCCACGCAGGTGGTGCGCATGACGGAGTTCCAGTACGGGTTCGCGGCCGCCAGCGCGGCGGCCGCGACGGTGTCCATCGGCTGCGCCGCGACCGCGCGCATCTGCGCCGCCACGACGGGGGACTGCGTGGCGGCGCTCTGCAGGAAATAGGCGCGCGACACGTCCGTGAGACGACGGGGGAACGCAAACTTGCCGAAGACCGCCAGCCGTTCGCTGAGTTCGTAGATCGCGTTATCGGCCCGCGGGACCGAGCTGTGTCCGCCGGGATTCGTCACTTCGATGCGGAAATTCGCGAACACCTTCTCGCTGGCCTGCACGGCGTTCGAGACGGCCTTGCCATGGTCCAGCGCCCCGCCGCCGGCATCGGTGTTGAGCGCGAACTCAGCGTCCAACAGCGCGCGATGATGCGCGAGCAACCACGTCATCGATGCCCCGTCGGTCTCCTCGTCAGCGGACAGCACGGCGATGATATCGCGATCGGGCACCCATCCCTCGCGCTTCCATCGCACCAGATTCGCCAGAATCGTGGCCACGCCGGCCTTGTTGTCCTCCGCGCCGCGCCCGTAGTACCACCCGTCTTTTTCGATCATCACGAACGGGTCGAACGGCCAGTCGGCGCGGACGGCCGGCACGACATCCAAATGTGCCATCAGCAGAATGGGCTTCTGTCCGGTGGGACGGCCGCGCAACCGCGCCACCAGCGCCGTCAACGACGGCGTCGGTCCCAGCAGCTGCACATCGGCGGCCGGATACCCCGCCACCCGAAGGCGCTGCGCCATGGCGCGCGCGGCGCGACCCACGCCCACCGTTCCGCTGGTCGAATTGATGTTCACGAGTTCACGCAGAATCTCGCGGGCTTCGCGCTGCTCGCGCGGCAGACTTGGACGCGCCGCCGCGGCAGCTGGCGGCGATTGCCCCCGGGCCATGCTGGCCGAAAGACCCAGGCAGAGGGCAGTGCGCGGCAGGACGCGCCCCAGCAGACGGGAAAGGCCGCGCGCAGACGCGACGGAACGACGTGACATGGACCGCTCGGAGAGGGAGAAGGGG